>JAZNAI010000227.1:0-13730 GCA_045586465.1 Acutalibacteraceae bacterium
TAATAAGAACAATGAAAATAAAGCTTGTTCCGCATCTGGGATGAAATCTCTTACAGGTACGAACGTTTTCAACAGTAAGAGGAAGTCCCTTTTCAAAACAGAAGATAGACTTATGCTCTGCACCGTGATACATAAAAACACGCTTAATATCCTTCATCTGCGAAACGGCAACCATATAAAGCACAATAATCACCATTTTGATAATACCCTCGCAGAAGGGATGAAAATCTGCTATCGCACCGCCGAGAAGCTTAGCATCAACAATATCAACAAGATATGTAGGTGCATAAAAGAACAAAAGGAAGCATACAGCGGCAACAACAACTGAAAACACTCCGGTAATCGCTGTTACAACCTTGGGGCTGAGATGAGCATTCAGCCACTTATCAAGCTTTGACATCTTTTCTACATCTTCCTCAGCATCAAGCTGACCCGAAAGCTCCGCAGAACGCATAAGGGATTTATATCCTATAAGCATTGATTCAATAAAATTAACGATACCGCGGATAAAGGGAAAACCGAAAACCTTACATTTATCCTTGATATGCTTAGCCGTAAACTCCTCAGTAATAATATTTCCGTCAGTATGCCTTACCGACAATGCAACCCCGTCGGGACCGTTCATCATAACGCCCTCAATAAGTGCCTGACCGCCGACAGATATTTTATTTGATGTTAATTCCTTTCCCATCAACTGTCTTTCCTTTCATATAAATTAACGGGTAATGTGGGAAGAGTGATATTAACCTCTGTTCCCTCACCGAAAACACTTGAAATTTCAAGCGTTCCCTTATGAAGATTAATTATTTCATCACAAACAGCAAGTCCGATACCCGAACCCTTTGTTGAAAAATTAGCCTTATAAAATTTTTCCTTGATACGGGGTAAATCCTCAGGGGAAATACCGCAGCCCGTATCGGCAACCCTTATGCGCACGTTATCGGAATCTATCATTGCAAGAATGGAAATTTTTCCTCCGGCCGGCGTATATTTGATTGCATTATCAATGATATTTACAAAAACCTGCTTGATTCTGTCAGGATCTGCATTAACGGGAGCAGCATATTCGGGAGAGCTGTAATAAAGCTCCTTACCCTCTCTGCCCGCTCTGTCACGAAGCACGTATACCGCATCATCAAGCTCAGCAATAATATCAATTTTTTTAAGGTGAAGAGTCATCCTGCCGCTTTCCATTCTTGAGAAGTCGAGCAAATCCTCAACAAGTGTGTACAGTCTCTCTGTTTCATTCTGTATAACCTTAAGACCGTTATTTATTGTATCGTCAGCAGATGTGTTGATACAAAGAAGTGTCTCCGTCCATCCCTTGATAGCGGTAAGAGGAGTTCTCAGCTCGTGAGAAACAGTAGAGATAAAGTCGTTTTTCAGCTTATCAGTTCTGTCAATCTCATCGGTCATATAATTGATAGACTCTGCGAGCTCTGCAAGCTCGTCATCATATCGTTTCGAAAGCTCAATTTTTTCCTTGTAATTACCTGCTGCAATACTTCTTGTTGCGGCATTCAGCTTCTTTACGGGTACAACAATGGACCTTATGAAAAAAAGTCCTGATAAAACAACGAGAGCAAGAGCGAAAATGCATATAATTGCAACAATAAACGTAATTTTCCAGAGCTGCACGTCAATCTGTTCGAGAGAAATAATATACCGAACAGCACCGTTACTCATACCGTTTGTACGGGGAAGAAGCACGGAAATTGCCATTACCTTTTCACCGGTGCTTGAATTTCCCTGCCATAATGCACGTCCGGAAGCCGATTGAAGCGCATCTTCAAAATCGGGACATATTTCATCCTCTGCAACAAAGCCCGTAGATGTAACAACAGGATTTCCGTGTTTATTTATTACCCATAGCTCTGCAACATTGAATTCCTGAAAATTATCAACATATTCCTGAGCACGTGCAGAAAATTCCTCGTCATCCGAATTAAGATATGAGCTGAAATAATCTGCAATAACACTGCTCTGCGCCAACGACTGAAGCTTAGCTTCAACCGTATCGTAATAATAATCCTTAAGGACAAAAACAACCGCAGCTGAAATGCAGGTAAGAATAAGCGCAATAACAAGTATTGTAGTAACAAGCCATCTGACTGTAATACCGCTTTTCAGCATTTTTTTCACTCCTTAAAAATTAAACAAGCCACTTATATCCGACACCCCATATTGTTGTAAGATGATGGGGGCTTGAAGGATCGTCCTCAACCTTCATTCTGAGTCTTCTTATATTAACATCTACGACCTTATCATCACCGTAATACATATTACCCCAAACGTGATTCAGAATATCGCTTCTCTCAAGGGCAGTATTAGGATGATTGAAAAAGTATTCCATAATCTGAAATTCAACCTGAGTAAGCTCAATAAGAACGCCGTTTTTTGTAAGTGAACGGCTTCTGAGATTCAGAGAAAAATCACCAAGCTCAATCACGCTGCTTTTTTCCTTGCTTTTTTCCGCATATTCACGGTTAAGCGTCACACGGCGGTAAATTGCATCCACACGAGCCATAAGCTCGGAAGGTGAAAACGGCTTCGTAACATAGTCATCAGCACCAACCAGCAGACCCGTTACCTTATCCATCTCCTGAGTTTTTGCCGTAAGAATAATAATGCCCAGTGTACTGCTTTTTTGTCTGAGAATCTTGCAGACCTCAAGACCGTCAACAAGCGGCATCATAATATCAAGAAGAGCTATATCAAAGCATCCGTTATATTCATCGTAAAGCTTTAATGCCTGCTCACCGTTTTCAGCTTCAACAACCTCAAATCCGCTTCTTTTAAGATTTATGACTATAAACTCGCGGATTGATTTTTCATCTTCTGCAATAAGAATACGTTTCATAGTATTTCTCCTTATAAATCAGAAATAAGACTTTGTATATAAGCCTCGGTAAAACTGAGCGTTTCACCTTTTGCCGAAATTACAATTTTATATTCAGAGTCATCCCTGTTTCCCAATAAGCCGTCCGGAAGAATACTGACTATATCATCAGAAGGAACAACACATGAAACAGAAAAGACTATATTATTCTCGGATTCGGAATTTTTAATTCTGACCTGAGTTACCTTATTAACATAGTCGTATACCACATAATAATGATCATAGAGAGCATCCATTTTGAGGGAAAATCCGTCATAATGATTGAGGAAATATTTTCCGAGACTTATAAAGTCACCGTCAAGGTAAGTATACCACTCGTAAAAGCTCAGGGGTGTCTGCATACCGTCGGTGTCAGAAACCGCATAGGAGCCGGTTGAATCAAGAGTTACGGGGATATCGAGATATCCGTCGTTATTAAAGTCCTCACAATAAACATCAGAGCTTCTCGCAGATAAGGATGATATATTCCTGTCATCTGCCGTAGGAATATACAATGCACCCGATTTTCTGTCAAATGCAACGATTTCAGAAAAACGTATATCCCCCGTTGCGGTGCAATCCATATAAAATCGGTAATTGTCGTTCTCCTTGTCGGACAAAATCTGAGAAATAGACGTAAAAACAAACGGAAGCTTTACTTCACTAATAGGCACAAGATTTTCATTCTGCGGATCATAATCAAGTACACGTGCATAGGCTGATGCGTTTCCGTTTTCGGAAACATAGTAAAAATAAAGCAACTCATTAGAATAATCCCCGTCCACATCGCATGATACATAATCAGCAATCTGAATAGTTGCAAGAGAAACAAGTGAATTTTCGATATTAGCCTCAAGTGAAGCAATACGGTATACAGAAAGAGTCTTTTCTTTTTTTGAGTCATCATGAGACCAGATAACACCGATTTCAAGATTGTTTGTGTTGTCTATATTATAGAAATCAACCTTATAAACCTCTGTACCCGAGCCTGTAAAGTCACCTACGGAATACCAATCACTTCCGTTCTGAGAAAGCAGATGCATATGAATAACAGATGAATTTGAGTTAAAAGAATAAAAAACAACAGCCTCATCGTTACCGTCATTATTTGCATCAAATATCAGATATGATCCTCTGTATTCACCAGTCATAGGTGTAAAAAGCCTAATATCCGTACCGACAGTATTTTCGAATGCCTGCTGTAATTCTGCTTTTTCCCCCGTGAGTTTAGGAGGCTTAAGCAGATTTTCCGCAGCAAAAAAATCGAATATGGAGCAACCCGAAAGGCTTAAAAGCATACAACAAATTACCGTTATTGAAAAAGCTGCCTTAAAAAAACGTTTCAAGCTGCCCACCTCCGAATGTTATTTTACTTCAATTTCGACTTCATAGGTACCGTGTACCCAGCTGTCGGTAAGTGTTCTGAGAATTATCTTTGCGGGAATTGT
Source organism: Acutalibacteraceae bacterium (assembly GCA_045586465.1). Lineage (GTDB taxonomy): Bacteria > Bacillota > Clostridia > Oscillospirales > Acutalibacteraceae > RUG806. Next base: position 4,327 of record JAZNAI010000227.1, read on the forward strand.
GTGTTTGCCGGGAGTAAGCTCAGATGTGTCAAGCACAGGCACGGCATACGCTGCGTTTTTATCAATATTCATAACAGACCCGGAAGGTCCCACGATCTGAACGGAAGGAACACTCTGAGAAAGAACCGTTACGTTTTCCGGTAATGTTACGGCGGATACGTCAACGGGGATTTCAAGCCAGCGCTTAGCCATAGAAGACATATCAATAGTAACAGTAAAATTCTTCACGTCAGATGAGATATTCTGATTTTCAACAACAATTCTGTTTACGGTATTGTTGATTTTAGAAAAATCAATTGTACCTATAAGAATCTTATTATTATCATCAAGCAGAGTATCGTTAGCACCCGTCTGCACGGATACGTCTATCTTTGCGGGATAAACGCTGTATTCAATGCCCTCGCTTCTGTAAGCCTGAGGAGTGCCTGCAAAATCAACAGCTGTCTCGTATGTACCTACCTTACATATCGGCAGCGATACATATACAGGCTCAGCAATTTCAAGCTTGAAATTTGAAAGATCCACAACACCATTTGAGGACTCGGCAATAATTTCAGCCTCAAAGCTCTCTGTTACGGAAAGCTCCTTATCGATTTTCACATAAGCCTTTACTGCAGTAATCTTAGATATTTCCTTTGCAGGACCTGAAATATCAATTATATCAAGACTGAGTCTGGGATTTTCTCTGATAAGTCCTTCTGCAAGAGAGTAATTCTCACCCTCTTCAATCTGCTCTGTAAGGGGGAATGATTTTGTTATTCTCTCATCAAATGAAACCTTAATAGACTTTACGGAAACGGAAGAAATCTGAACATCATCCGAAATTCCCGTAAGAGTACCGGCAACAGGAAGATCATAAGTTCCGGCCGTTACAACGGATGAGGTGGATGCAAAAAGATTGATATTGCTGTTTGTAAAATCCGAGGAATTTACAAGATAACTGTAACCCTTTACGGTAACGTCTGCAAAATAATCGGCATTTCCGAATATTTCGAGATTATTCTCGGCGGCAACGCTGTTTTCATCAATATTCATACTGATTTTTACATCAGTAAAAACACGTTCAATTTCGGTAGTCTGTGACATAGAAACCATTACCCAGAATACAACAGCAAAGAACAAGGAAAGAACAAATACGAATTTATTGTTGGTAATCAGAGAAGAAAATGATATTTTTTCTTTTTTTGTGTTTGAATTATTCCTGTTCATCATTTTCAACTCCTTCATTAACTATTCCGTTTTCCTCTTCGGTAAGAATCTCCTCAAAGGGAGCTTCAATTGCAACGTCACTGTTATTTTCCTCAAGCACCTCTGCAGCTTCTGCAGGAATTTCCTCTGCTGCAGGCTGAGCGCTTTCTGTTTCTTCGGAAACTTCATTTACTGTCTCAGCATTTTCTTTAACGTCAGCAATAACCTCAGGCTGCTTATTCTTTTTGGAAATTCTGTTCTTCTTTTCAGGCTTTGGGTTAAGAAGATAAGAGCTGAGCTTTTCACGAAGCTCACTATCTGTAAGTCCTCTTATCAGCTGACCGTCAATTGCAAGAGAAATAAGACCTGTTTCCTCACTTGTTACAACAACAACAGCATCGGAATTAAGACTTACTTCAATAGCCGCACGGTGACGAGTACCGACGTTTTCTGTTATTACACGGTCATTCTTCATAGGAACAACACATCTCGCAGCAACAATTCTGCCGTCCTTTATTACAACAGCACCGTCATGTAATGGAGCCTTAGGATAGAAGATGCTGCAAATCATCTCAAACGTCGTTGCAGAATCAATCGGAACAGCGTGCTTTGTAAGGTCACCGAGAAGAGTATCTCTCTGGAATACAACAAGAGACCCTACCTTGCTTCTGCTCATTGCACCGGCAGCACGGCACACGGCATTGATAGCTTCGATTGTTTCCTCGTCGGATGAGGACGAAGAGAAAAAGAAATATTTTTTACCGAGCTTATTCTTACCGACATTCTCAAGAGCGTGTCTGAGTTCATTTGAAAACAGTACAACAAAAATGATAATAATGTCAGAAAAAAGCCTTGAGAAAATGAACTTACTTGTTGTCATATTGAAAAGATTTACAAGACCGTAAACAATAGCAACAAAGAAAATTCCCTTAATAACCTGAATTGACTGAGATTTTCTCAGCTGAGTAATAAGCGCATACGCAAGTAAGGCAACAAGCAAAATGTCTATAACGTCAGGGAACAGATTAATATTTGCAAATACATCTATCACCTGAAGAAAAACCGTTTTTACAGTTTCAAATAATTCCATAGTTTTACACCGCCGAATTAATTTTTTTGATTATCGTTACACTGTGAGCAGAAATTCCCAGTCCTTCACCCGTGAAGCCGAGCTTCTCTTCTGTAGTTGCCTTGACATTTACAAGGTCAACGGAAAGACCGCAGGTCCGGGCAATATTCTGTCTCATCTGCGGAATAAAGGAAGCAAGCTTCGGTCTCTGAGCGATTACGGTAGAATCGATATTGCAGATTTCATATCCGTTTTCTCTGATAAGGGAACAGACAGTTTCAAGCAAAACAAGGCTGTCTGCATTCTTATACTTCATATCGGTGTCGGGAAAATGCTTTCCTATGTCACCGAGTGCTGCGGCACCGAGAATAGCATCGCAGACTGCGTGCACAAGCACGTCAGCATCCGAATGTCCGAGAAGCCCTTTCTCAAAAGGAACATCAACACCGCCGAGAATCAGCTTTCTTTCTTCTGTAAGTTTATGAACATCATAACCGTGTCCGATACGATACATAGCATTACTTCCTTAAATTAAGTTTTATTTTCCTTCTCTGATTTCCTTGCATGCAGCAAGCTTTACTGCAAGACAGATAATTTCAGTTGCTGTCTCAAGCTCAGAAACCGTAGGACAGGAGGGAGCAAGACGTATATTCTTGTCCTCAGGATCAATTCCGTAAGGATATGTAGCACCGACACCCGTAAGTGTAACGCCTGCCTTCTTACAAAGCTCGCCAACGTATTTCGCAGAGCCTGTTGTAACGTCAAGGCTGATAAAGTAACCGCCCTTAGGCTCATTCCACTTTGCAACACCTAATTCACCGAGTTCGTCAGAAAGGATTCTGAGTACGGTTGCGAACTTAGGTCTTAAAATTGCAGCATGCTTCTTCATCTGCTCTTTTACATCATCTACTGTCTTATAGAAGTATGAATGACGAAGCTGATTCATCTTATCGTAGCTGATAATCTGAAGAGTTAGTCTGTCTGAAATCTCCTTAAAGTTTCTGTCACTTGCAGCCATAGCGGATACACCGGCACCTGCATAAGTGATTTTTGATGTTGAAGTGAAGGTTACAAAATTGTCCTCATTTCCGTATTTCTTTGCTTCATCGAAGATATTAAGAAGCTCGTCTCCGTCTTCATAAACATCATGAACAATATATGCATTGTCATAAATCACTCTGAAATCCTTTGCCGCAGGCTTCATTGAAGCAAGTCTGATAACAGTTTCGTCGGAATATGTAATTCCGTCGGGATTTGAATACTTGGGAACACAGAACATACCCTTCACGTCGGGGTTCTTAATAAGTTCCTCAACAAGATCCATATCGGGTCCCTTGTCAGTCATAGGAACGTTTATGAGCTCAAAGCCGAAATACTGAGCAATACCGAAATGCCTGTCATATCCCGGAACAACGGCAATAAACTTTCTGTTTTTATTGTTAACCCAGGGCTCACAGCCTGCAAAGCCCTTGTACATACCCTGAGCAATAAAGTCAAACATAAGATTGAGGCTTGAGCTGCCACAGGCAATAACATTCTTCCAGTCAACACCGAGAATTTCACCGAAAAGCTTTCTGCATTCTTCGATACCGTAAAGGATACCGTAATTTCTGCAGTCTGTGCCGTCCTCAGACTTAAAGCCGATTTCAGCAAAATGCTCATTTAACATATTGTCATAAATATCGAGCTGTTCAGCTGCGGGCTTTCCTCTTGCCATATTAAGAGATATTCCCTGAGAGACAAATTCATCATATTTTTTCTGAGCAGCTGCTTCAAATTCAGCTAACTGTTCAGGCGAGTAATCCATAAGACGCTTCATAGTAAACCACCTTGTATTCTGTATTTTTTAGATTCATCGGTTGCAATTTGTGATTTTTACATACCAAGTCTATTATCTTCAGTATTTTAGCATATATTTTGTATTTAATCAATACTTATATATAAAATATTATAATAAATAAGCAAAAAAAGATGCGCCAAAAACTCGACACATCTTTATAAAATCAATTTTCATTTCTTTCTCGGATTACAAGTCTCGTGGGAGTACCCTCAAGACCGAAAACCTCTCGGATCTGATTATCAATATATCTCTGATAGCTGTAATGGAAAAGCTCCTTACTGTTTACAAAAGCAACAAACGTCGGAGGTCTCGTTGATGCCTGAGTTATATAGTAGACCTTCAGCCTCTTACCCTTGTCCGTAGGAGGCTGTACTCTTGCCTGAGCATCAGCGAGCACCTGATTAAGTCTGCCAGTCGGAATTCTTACTGCATTCTGATCATCAACATACTTGATAAGCTCAAACAATCTGTCGAGACGCTGTCCCGTTTTTGCAGAAATAAAGATAATAGGAGCATAGGACATAAATGAAAAATCATTCATAAGCTTTTTACGGTAAACATCCATAGTTTTTCCGTCTTTTTCATAAGCATCCCATTTATTAACGGCAATAATACAAGCCTTACCCGCCTCATGCGCAATACCTGCAACCTTGGAATCCTGCTCGGTAAAGCCCTCAAGAGCATCTATCATAATAACGCAGACATTTGCCCTTTCCACAGCGGCAACAGCACGCATAACGGAATATTTTTCTATCTGGTCGTCAACCTTAGATTTCCTTCGAAGACCTGCGGTATCAATAAACATAAAGTTACCGTGTTTATTTACAACCTTGGTATCAGTAGCATCTCTTGTGGTGCCTGCAATATTGGAAACAAGCATTCTCTCCTCTCCGCAAAGAGCATTTACGAGAGAAGATTTACCGACGTTGGGCTTACCGATAAGAGCAACCTTAATAGTATCATCCTCCTCATCCTCTGCTTCGGGATCGGGAAGATATTTAAGAACCTCATCAAGCAAATCACCAGTGCCGTGTCCGTGAACGGAAGACACAGCAATAGGGTCACCGAGCCCAAGATTATAAAACTCGTAGAAATCAGCGGGAACAGCGCCGAGAGCATCACATTTATTTACGCATAAAACGATGGGCTTTCCGCTTTTAAGAAGCATTGATGCCACCTCTGCATCGGTTGCAACAACACCCGTTTTTACGTCACAAACAAAAATAATAGCATCTGCAGTTTCAATTGCTACCTGCGCCTGTCTTCTCATCTGAGACAGAATAATATCATCCGAATAGGGTTCAATACCGCCGGTATCAACAATCAGAAACTGATGATTCAGCCATTCACAATCGGCATAAAGACGGTCTCTTGTAACACCGGGACGGTCATCAACAATAGCAAGTCTTTTACCGCTCAGCTTATTGAATAACGTAGATTTACCGACATTCGGTCTGCCTACAATTGCAACAATCGGTTTTGCCATAAAATTTTATCCCGGAAAAAAAATCCGGCCTTTCATAATATTTGCAAGACGAAAAAAAGCAGTTAATCCGTCTCAGTTTTCATAAAATGCATCAAAGAGTGAATATGCATCACAGGATGTAACTATCACTTTTGTATTGAGCGCCTCTTCAACCTGAGCTACCGAAACATCGTCAAGAAAAACAGGCTCGGATTTACTTTTGAGCATAACGGAAGGAATAAACAGATAATCCCCGTCAAATCCCTGCTCTTTAAGTGAAGTAATAAGGTCATTGCCCGTAACAAGTCCGCTGACAGTAACCGAGTCACCGAAAAACGAATTTCTGACACAATAAACATTAATCTCGGACGAGGCGAATTTTTCACAGAACCTGCCGGCAACAGATTTCATAATATCATAAGCCGCAACACCTGTGGCAATTGCAAATCTGCGCTTTTTATTATCTGCTTCACAATCGTTCAGCGCATCCGAAAACTCTTTATCAAGACAGGCAATCATACCTACGCCGTTATCAAGCTGAGGAAAATCACCATAATAAGAATATTCGGGAATTTCTCGCTTTGCAAGCTGAAAAAACTCATCTGAAGGATAAGCTAACTTGTCTCTCCCCTGCTTTTTAAGTTCATCATTGAAGCTGTCAATGATGTCAATAACCTCAGCGGCACCGTCTTTATTAAATGCCTCAAGAGGATACAAACCTTCTCTGTATTTCGTAAGTCCAACAGGAACAGCAGCAACACTTCGTACGGACTCAAGCTCTGCAAGCCTTTCAAGGGAAAATCTCAATTCATCGCCGTCATTTATACCGGGACAAAGAACAAGCTGCGCATTTATCGCTATTCCGGCATCAGAAAACTTCTTAAGATACATTAATGAGCTTCCTGCTGCAGGATTCTTCATCATTTTTACCCTGAGCTCGGGATTCATAGTATGCACGGATGCATTAATGGGACTTATGTGCATCTTTATAATCCTGTCAACATCCTTATCGGTAAGGTTTGTGAGAGTAATATAATTACCGAACAAAAAAGAAAGACGTGAGTCGTCATCCTTAAAATACAGGCTTTTGCGCAAGCCCTTCGGTAACTGATCAATAAAACAAAAAATACAAGAATTTTTGCATCTGCGGTGCTTATCCATAAGATAGGTTTCAAATGAAAGACCAAGCTTATCGGCACCTTTTCCGGCGTGCAGTACAACAATTTTTTTTCTGCCGTCGCTAAGCTCAAAAACCGTCTTGAGCCTTTCGGAATCCGAATAGAATCGGTAATCAAGCACGTCGTTTATTTCATTGCCGTTAATGCTTACAAGGCTGTCTCCGGGACGTATTCCGTTTTTTGCACATATGCTGTTTTTAAGAACAGCAAAAACTTTTACTGCCACATTTTCACCACCGGATTGAATAGCAAAGCGGCGGGGAAGATATCACTTCTCCGCCTGCGCTATAAAGTACAAGATTCTCCGTCAAAATTACAATTACGGAAATAAGAATCAGTCTTCGACAGCAACTACCTGACGGCCGTTATAATAGCCGCAAGCAGGACAAAGTCTGTGAGATCTCTTATATTCTCCGCACTGAGGACACTTTTCGATAGCGGGAGCAGAAATCTTCCAAACATTATTACGTCTCTTATCTCTTCTTGCCTTTGATACTCTTCTTGCAGGAACTGCCATTTTTATTTCCTCCTAACAGGCTTAATTATTCATTAAACAAATCTTTTAACGAATCCCATCTGGAATCCGTGGGTGCACTGCATGAGCATTGACCTGCATTCAGGTCCTGACCGCAGAAAGCACATAACCCTTTACAGTCTTCTTTGCATAAAAATCTTGAAGGAAGAGAAAGATAAATATCCTCACTGACAAGCTCATCAAGATGAAGTCTCATTCCGTCAAGAATAATAAACTCGTCATTATCCTCACTCTCAGCATGAGTCAGCAAAGTGTGACGTACGGGCACCTTCGCATGTCTGAGTAAAGGTTTGTTGCACTTGGCACATGAAGTGGAATAATCAAATCTGGCATCCGCCTGCAAATTGACGATACCCGTTCTGTTAAAAACGGAACCGTTAACCTTTACGGGAGTAACAATACTCTCATCCTCAAGAGAAAACTCATAATCTATCTGCAAACTTTCACCGTCATTATTAAAAACAGCTTCAAGTTCAAGATACAATTTCAGTTCCTCCTATTTTTAAGCATAGTTACCCTTAAACACAACATCAAGTATTATATAGGCAGATTCCCTGTTTGTCAACAGGAAATCTGCTAAATTTTGATATATTTTTAAAGATTTTTTTATTCAGCTTCGCAAACTTCGTAAATTCTTGCAGGAAGATTTGACTTCTCTGTTGAAATTGTGAAAGTGAAGTTTGTGCCTGTAAGAGCAGAAAGGCTTGCGATCTTGGCAAGGAAATCAGCAAGCTCTTCATAATTTCTGCCGCCGATTTTAAGAGTTGCATCAATGAGTATATCAGTAATATCATGATCGCCGGCACAAAGTCCGCTGAGGAAGCCGTAAAAAGCATCATAGCCCTCAATGCTGTAATTGCTTGCAGCAAGAAGTCTTACCTTGTAGCTTATCTGATATCTGAGAAGGTCATCCTTTTCAACACAAACAACATGACCGTTAGATGCCTCAAGTGCAGCATTAACACAGTTAATGAGTTTCTTGGTCTTTCCTGTTCCTTTTTCGCCGATTAAAAGCTTAATCATAATAATCAATTCCTTTCAGATTTATTACCTTAATTTTAGTTAAGTCTTGCTTTAAGGGAATCTGCAAGCTCTTCATAACCGGGTTTTCCGAGAAGAGCAAACATATTCTTCTTATAACTTTCAACACCGGGCTGATCAAATGGATTAACTCCGAGAATATAACCCGATATTGCACAGGCCTTCTCAAAGAAATAAATCATTTCTCCGAGATTCTCCTCGTCCATTCTTTCAGCTTCAATGATGATATTGGGAACGCCGCCGTCAGTATGTGCAAGAACGGTGCCCTCAAAGGCCTTGCGGTTAATGTAAGACATACCCTTTCCTGCAAGGAAATTAAGTCCGTCAACATTCTCCTCATCAGCCTCAATTATAAGCTCAGCCTTCGGTTCATTAAACGTAAATACGGTTTCAAAAAGAATTCTTTCACCTTCCTGAACATACTGTCCGAGAGAATGAAGATCAGTTGAATAAATTGCGGAAGACGGGAAAATACCTTTATTCTCTTTTCCTTCGCTTTCACCGTAAAGCTGCTTGAACCATTCGTTCATAAGTGTAAAGTCGGGCTCATAGGAAACGTACATTTCAACCTTTTTGCCGGCTCTGTAAAGAATGTTTCTTATCGCAGCGTACTTGTAACAATCATTCACGGAAATATCTGGAACGTTATACTTTTCAACTGCATTTGCAGCTCCCGTCATAAGCTTATCAATATCAATACCGGCACAGGCTATGGGAAGAAGACCGACAGCGGTAAGAACGGAATATCTTCCGCCTACGTCATCAGGAACAACAAATTCTTCATAGCCCATTCTGTCTGCAAGAGATTTCAGAGTACCCTTTGCTTTATCTGTTGTAACATAAATTCTTGACGCTGCTTCTTCTGCAGAATACTTCTTTTCAAGAAGACTCTTGAACACTCTGAATGCTATTGCGGGCTCGGTTGTGGTACCGGATTTTGAAATAACATTTACAGAGAAATTGCAGTTTTCGCAGATTTCATAAATCTCAGAAATTTCCGTAGGAGAAATGCTGTTTCCTACAAAGAAAATCTTAGGTGCATCTTTTGTTATTAAATTATAATTCTTTGATTTTATAAATTCAATGGC
>JAZNAI010000228.1:0-4695 GCA_045586465.1 Acutalibacteraceae bacterium
GATGATGACCAGAGTATTTACAGCTTCCGAGGTGCTACAATTGAAAATATTTTAAGCTTTGAGGAGCAGTTCGGTAATGCTCTCGTAATACGTCTTGAAGAGAATTACCGATCCACTCAAACAATACTTGATGCGGCAAATGCCGTAATATCTCACAATAAAGAGCGAAAAGGAAAACGGCTGTGGACCTCCAACGGATCAGGTGAGAAGATTATACTTAAGGCTTGCAACGATGATATAGAAGAAGGAAATTACGTTGCAAAGAGTATTATGGATAATTCTGTCGATAACGGGGTTTCTTTCTCGGATAATGCAGTTCTGTACAGAATGAATGCCCAGTCAAATATCATTGAACGAGCCCTTGTGAAGCAGGGTATACCCTACAGAATTATCGGCGGACACCGTTTCTATGACAGAAAAGAGATAAAGGATGCTCTGGCTTATCTTGCAGTCGTATCCAATCCTAATGATAATGTACGCTTAAGACGAATTGTAAACGAGCCTAAAAGAGGTATCGGTGAGACCACTATGAACAATCTTTCCGAAATATCCTCACGTCTCGGTGAGAGTGTATTTTATCTTATGGAGCATTCCGACGAGTATGCAGTGCTTTCAAAAAGTGCTAAAAAGCTTAAGCTTTTTGCCAGAATGATTACTGCATTTTCGATGCTTCGTGAAAGCAATTCTCTTGCTGACTTGTTCCGTATTATCATGAATGAATCGGGTTATATAGAATCCCTTGCAACGGATGAAAAGAAAGAAGAACGAATAGAAAACCTTAACGAGCTTTATTCAACAATTGCTCGTTACGAGGAGGAAAACGGTGATGGGGCAACCCTTGAAGGCTTCCTTGAGGAGGTTGCTCTTCTTTCCGATATCGATAATTACGATTCCGACCTTGATACGGTTACTCTTATGACACTTCATTCTGCAAAGGGACTTGAATTTCCACACGTTTATATTGTGGGCTTTGAAAACGGTGTGTTTCCCTCAATGCAGTCTATAAGTGAGCCGTCTCTTATGGAAGAGGAAAGAAGACTTGCATATGTAGGTATCACCCGTGCAAAGAAAAAGCTCCATATAACAAGAGCTATGAGCCGTATGCAGTTCGGAAAGACGAATATGAATCCTCCATCGAAGTTTATTTCGGAAATACCGCTTGATCTTATAGAGGATATCAGTGTTGCACGACGAAATAACTATTCTCAGGGCGGATATCAGGGGTCTTCTTCTTACTACGGCGGAGGTTATTCCTACGGTTCCGGCTACAGCGACGGTGCCGATTATTCCGACTACTCATATTCTTCTAAAAAGAAGCCCGGTACAGATTCGTTTAAATCTACATTAGTATCGTCAGCTTCTTCAAATATTAAAAACGAAAAGACTGTGGTTTCCGAAAGCCTCAGAGTAGGTGATACCGTTCAGCACAGAAAATTCGGAACCGGTCTTGTGGTTTCCGCAAAGCCTCTCGGTAATGATACTCTTCTTGAGGTTGCTTTTGATACTGTTGGTACAAAAAAGCTTATGCAGGGTATGGCAAATCTCAAAAAAATGTAATAAAAATATGACCCTCCGTATTTCGGAGGATCATATTGTTACTTTGTTATATTGTTAAATCTTATGTTTATGACCTCTTTTTCCCGTGTGTAGCGGTAAATGCTCATAATAAGTCCGATTCCTATGTATATACACAGATTGGAAGAGCCGCCTGCACTGAAGAAGGGGAGCGTGATACCAATAACCGGGAAAATTTTAAGACACATACCGATATTTATTATGATCTGTGCCGCAAACATTGCTGCTACGCCGTAGCACATAAGTGATGTTGCATTTTCACGGGATTTTGCTCCGAGTGTTATTATTTTTGCGATAATTGCAATCAGCACTGCAAGTGCAAGCAGACAGCCGATAAGGCCGAGTTCCTCTGCGATTACGGTGAAAATCATATCGTTTTCACTCTCGGGAACTATTTCATTTTGTGTGTAAGTTCCGTTAAAAAGTCCCATTCCGGTAAGACCGCCGGACGCAATTGCTTCAAGACCTTTGTTTTGCTGATACATAATGTCAGCATATCTTTCAGGGTAAATAAGTCCTAAAAATCTTTCCTTCTGTGTGTCGGAAAAGAAGAAATACCATACTGCAGGGATGGATGCGCAGACGCCTGCAAGACCGAGAATAAAATATCTCAGCTGAACTCCTGCCAGGAAAAGCATAGTAATGAAAATTATCATAAAGACAAGTGCACTTCCCAAGTCTCCTGTAAGAATTACAAGGCCAATGGGAATCATTCCGTGAACAACAAGGCCTGCAAGGTGTAAAATGCTTCTGATTTTATCCTGCACTAATTCAAGGTGCATTGAAAAGGTTATGATGAAACCGATTTTAACAAGCTCTGACGGTTGAAAGAAAAGACCCGTAGAACCGAGAAGAATCCAGGTTTTTGCATCAGGTCGCTCTGCAGGACCTACTCCGACACCCGGTATGAACAGCGCCAGCATCATTATAACACATACTGCACCGATAAGCGGAAACATTTTTGATATGAATTTATAATCTATAAACGAAATAATTATGGCAGCGACAGCACCGACGCAAACCGCAAGCAGCATAGTTCGTGCATCTCGGGACATAATTGCGCCCTCTTCAATTTGCAGGGTCGTTGCGCTGTGTACCATCAGCACTCCGAAAAAGGATGCCGCAACACACAGAAAAATTAAAAGAATATCTGTTTCAAAAATTGCAGATTTCAACAGTTTTATTATTTTAGACATTTTTTCAGCTCCGTAAATTGTTAAAGATATTATAATAGTAAGAAAACTTTTTTTCAATAGAAAATTATTTGTGGTGGTTTAATATGAAAGAATATTTGTCGTATTCCGAAAATGATACAATGAAAATTGCCGAAGAAATATGTGCTTTGGTGCCCGCAGGGACAGTTGTTGCATTCTCAGGAGGAATGGGAATGGGAAAGACCGCATTTGTAAGAGGTGCCCTTAAGGCTTACGGAAACGATTCCTTTGTAAGCTCGCCGACATTTTCGCTTGTGCACGATTACGGCGGAAATCCCAAGGTGTATCATTTCGATATGTATCGTGTTACGGATATAGACGATTTGTATTCCACGGGCTTTTTTGATTATCTTGACGATAAATCCGTTCTTTTTATAGAATGGAGTGAAAATATTACATCAGCATTGCCGGAGAATACCGTTTTTGTGGATATTTCTCAGGGGGAAAAGGCTGAAGACAGAAAAATTACCGTTACGGGAGGTGTATTCTGATGATTATTCTCGGTGTTGATACGTCTGCGGTTGCGGCAGGTGCGGCAATTGTCAAGGACGGAAAGCTTATAAGTGAGACCTACATTAATACGGGACTTACTCACTCACAGACGATGCTGACTCTTATAGATTCGGCGTTGAATATGGCGGATATGTCAATTGACGATGTTGATGCTTTTGCGGTTTCCTCGGGACCCGGCTCGTTTACGGGTATCAGAATAGGCGTTTCGGCGGTAAAAGGACTTTGCTTTGCGCAGAATAAGCCCTGCTTTGCAGTTTCTACTCTTGAGGCACTTGCAAACTGTGCCGATATTGACGGCTTTGTAATCTGTCCCGTTATGGATGCACGCTGTATGCAGGTCTATACTGCACTTTTTGAAAAAACGGACGGAGAAATCATAAAAATAGCAGATGATGCTCCTAAAACACTTGCAGAATTGTCCGAAGAATTGACAGTAATCGGCAAAAAAGTTCTTCTTATCGGAGACGGTGCTGACATTTCTTATAAGTTTTTAGCCGAAAAAGGACTCGATGTGAGAAAATTTTCCGAAATTTTTAAATTTCAGCACGCTTCGGGAGTTGCAATTACCGCTTACAGAAACTATAATAGAGGTGAAGAGGCTGTTTCGGCGGATAATCTTGTTCCGTCATATCTTCGTCTTTCTCAGGCTGAAAGAGAACTAAAAAAATCAGGAGATGCAAAAAATGATAGCATTAAGCAGTGACCATGCAGGATTTCCTCTTAAGGAAGCAATTAAAGAGTACTTTATTGAAAATAATATTGAATTTGAAGATTGCGGCGCATACAGCACCGACAGCGTAGATTACCCCTATCAGGCAAAAAAAGCCTGCGATTTAGTTGTAGAAGGAAAATGTGACAAGGCAATTCTCTGCTGCGGTACGGGCATTGGTATTTCTATGGCTGCAAACAAGGTTAAGGGAATCAGAGCCGCCTGCTGTTCAGATTATTTCAGTGCAAAATATACAAGGCTTCACAACGATGCAAATGCTCTTTGCCTCGGTGCAAGAGTTATCGGTGTGGGTGCGGCTCTTGAGCTTGTTGATGTGTTTATCAATACCGAGTTCGAAGGCGGCAGACATCAGAGGCGTGTTGACCAGATAACGGAAATTGAAAATATGTGATTTTTTTCTGAAAGGAAGTATATAGATATGGCAAACGTTACCGTTACTAATCATCCTCTTATTCAGCATAAGGTATCAATTATCAGAGACAAGAACACCCCCTCAAAGGACTTCAGGGCAATTATCGGCGAAATTGCTATGCTTATGTGCTATGAGGCAACAAGAGACCTTGAGCTTACCGAGGTTGAGGTTGAAACTCCCGTTGCTGTTGCAAAGGTAAAGAAGCTTTCCGGCAAGAAACTTGCAGTTGTACCGATTCTCCGTGCAGGTCT
>JAZNAI010000229.1:0-2938 GCA_045586465.1 Acutalibacteraceae bacterium
TAGCCTGTAAATTCACCGTTTATCCAGAGATAGAAGCCGGCAGAAACACCCTCAAAGGAGATATAATATACTCTGTCAGACTTTTTATTGAAGCTTATGGCTCTTCTGTAAAGGGCTGCGGGAATTACATCGGGAAGATGAGGAGGATCAACAGGATAAGGATAGTCCTGATTTATATAATTAGGAACGTCATAGCCCTTATCGAGGACTAACTGCCAGTTAAAGGGCACCTTCATCTTATCGGGGCAGGCTTCGCTTGCGGGATAAGAGTCCGCAGAAAAATCCACCTCTCTTACGTTGGGATAGAACTTAAAATCCCATTCGCCGTTAAGAAGAGTGAAGCGGCGGGAGCCTTCTCTTGCCTCAAAGGGACACTGACCCTTGGAGAAGGGAATAAAGTAAGCGGCAGGCTTTTCACAGCCTATATGCAGATATTCGGGGGAAAGATAATATTTTTCAATCATTTTTTCGATTCCTTTATGAGTTTTTCAAGATTGACTGCGAGAACAAATATTGAATAGATTCCCGTAAATGCAAAGGCTGTACCTATAGCAAGAGAGGCACCGTTGCCCTTGAAAATTACGTTATTTATAATGAGAATGAATGCTTCATAGAAGGCAAACCATAAGGCGGAAGTAATAACGGCAGAAAGGATTCTCTTTTTAAGTCCTCTGCCCGTTACGGCGCCTGCAACGGCATAAAGCACGACTATAAGCACCAGTGTAAGAGCGTATTCATCAATATCTCGCCAGGCTATGTACGCTCTTCTGTGCCAGCCGAAGATTTCAAAGAAAACGCCTGTAAGCACGGGAAGAAGAAGGTAGATATAGCTTCTCGGCTTCTTCTTAAGTGCAAATACCGCACAGAGAACCGAAAGGGCCACACAGATTCCGTAGAAGACGATTGATACGGGGAAGAGAATTTTATCGCCCCATCTTTTAACGGAATCACCGTAGAAATTAAGACCGTCGGCACCCTTGCTGTCACCCTCATGGGTCATAGTGATACCGAGCATTTTTATGTCGCTGATAAGCGTTTCGTTATCCTGTCTGTCATAGCCGTTATAAGCCTTCCACAGTCTCCAGCAGATTTCACTTCTTATAACATTATTTTTCTGAGCCTCTGTCTCAGCCTCTGCCTTTGCATTTTCCCAGAGAACGTCTGCCGCCTCAACATCCCTCTCGGTAAAGCCGAGGGTATCGCTCATAGCGGAGTAAATCATAAGATGCTCGCCCTCTTCTACGGGCTTTTCTATAGTCATATCAATAAATTTACGGATATTCTCCCAGCCCTTGCCGTAATAGGCTTCAAGGAATTCGTTCATTGTCTTATCATAATCAAGATAAGGATTCTGCATAAGCTTTGAAAGAAGATATGCACGAAGCTCTCCGAATTCGCCGTCACAGGCTGCCATATAGTAGTTGCCCTCTTCATAGAGACCCACAACATTGTTTTCATAGAAAACCTGAATGTTTTTCTGAAGCACTCCGAAATCGGGGAAAATACCGAGGGTGTTTGCGTAGTTTGTAGTGTAATCCCACACGTAAATGCGATCGCAGATCTTGCTCCAGTCGGCAAGGTCATTCATAAGAGCAACATTTTCAGTACAGGAGGCATCATCAAGTGCGTGTGCAAAGCAGCACTCAATTGTGCAAAGACGGACGATTACGTTGTCCTCGGGCACAACCTGTGTGGGAGCCTTTCTTGTGTACTGATATGCGAAGGTATCAATTGCCACGTTGTCGTAGCCCGCAGCCTTCACATCACGGGCAATGCGGTTTACAAAGGTAATCATAGTGCCCGAATGACCGCCGTTTTCGTTGTCAAGCTTCATACAATCGGCACACTGGCACATTTTTCTGTTGTCGTGCTGAGTAAGGGAGATTATCTGAAGTGATTCGTCGGGGTTGTGCTTTTCCCGAAGCAATGCCATAACCTCGTCACGGACTATTTCATAGGTTGTCTCATTTGTAAGGCAGAGCTGGTCAGGCACTCTCATTCCCATGTGAAGAGCAAAATACTCGGGATGCTCCTCAAAATAAGTTGCGGATGCACAGAACTGTGTTGTAAGAGTGTGACAGAAATTGGAAATGTATGTAACATTACCGCCGAGCTCTGAGGGAATTGTTCTGTAGGGACTGCCGTTAAGTCCGTTTGCAAGTGAATACTCGACGTCACGGGGGCTTACCCAGTCCGTGTCCGTATATTCAAAGAAAGGCTCATATTCTGTCTTTTCTCCCGGGGGGATTGTCAGATTTTCATTCTTTGGGATGCTGTAAAGGGTAGATGTATACCAGTCACAGCCACAGTATTTCTCAAGGAAAGCGTAAACACCGTGAATCACACCTCTTGTGCCGCTGCCCGTAATTAAAACCTCGTTTTCCCCGGTTTCAATCACATAGCCGTTATCGGGGATGTCATCCGAATACGAAAGGCGGAAAACAGTACCGGCATTCCCCGAGGTTGAAACGGGAAAATTTTTACCCGTGATTTCAAGAAGATAACGGGACAGCGTATTTCCTGCGGCATCAAGTCTTTCATCACCGAATTCACTTAAAATAACATATCCGCCAAGCTGTGTTGCGCCCGAAAATACGGGAAGCGCAAAGGTAAACAATAAAACAAACGCAAGAATAAGACTGAATTTTTTCATAAAAACCAACCTTTCTTTGTTAAATCATAATTTATCGGGGAAAGCTGCTCACAAATCAACGTCTTTGACGCACCGCTATAAATAAAAAAGCTTAGTACGGTAGGGGCGGGGTTTCTGCCAAGGGGGACATGGTTTACAGATTGACCGAGCACATGGTTTACAAATACAGATATTCATTAACCGCATAATTACAGGAAATTCATATTGATTTTTGGTGTCAAGTCCGCCGCAGGCGTTCATTTAGACTTGATATCAAAAACAATATGAATAAAATATGGACTGCGG
>JAZNAI010000230.1:0-5664 GCA_045586465.1 Acutalibacteraceae bacterium
TCTATTCGTACACTTTTTTGAATTTTGCAAAACTGCAAATTCCACAGATGGTGTGCGATGATTTGTCATTCCCATTTATCTGGTTTTGTTTGGCGACAATCGGAGTTTGCGTTTTCGGTGCGTTAACTTCGGTTGACGCACTTTTTTATTTTGCGGAGATAAAAAAGTAAACTGTATTAGGGGTGTTCATAAACTTCCGTAAATAAAATAAAAAGGATGATGAAGTTGAAAAAAATTATTGCTTTAGTTTTAGTTGCTGTTTTATGTTTTTCTTTTGCCGCTTGCGGCAACAAAGTTCCTACAAAAGATGAAATGTTAGCCTTGGCCGAAGAATACGGTGCCGATGATATTCTAATCGATTCTGCAGAAAACATTGCAAACGCAAAGCAAAAGTATTGCAATAAAACCTTATTGCTTTCCGGTACTGTTAGAAATATAAATGAAGATCATATTGAATTATCAGCTTCTTATAGCTCTAATTATATAATTGACGTTTATCTTAGTGCAAATGAACTTGCAACCCTTAAATCAAGACAATTAATTAAGATTGTAGGAATAACAAACGATGAAATAATCGAAGATGAAGAAAAAGTTGCTATGAATACCTTCATTTACAATCACTATCAGATGCCTACAGCATATCTTGTAGATGATCGAGTTGAGTTTACAGGTATTTTTAAGGGCGTAGATAATATTTACAAAACTGCGTTTAATATTCAACTTAGTGAGAGTAATAATTCTAGATTGGTATATTTTGCAGATAATGTTGATACAAGCACTCTTGAATACGGGCAGGAAATCACATTATCCGCGAAAGTAATTGATGGATATTACTGTGAAGCGGAAATAATTAAATGATAAACACAAGCCCTTATGAACACCCGCACCAAATAAAGGACTTACACTTTTCAGTGTGAGTCCTTTATTTTTTTTTGCTGATAAAATTCAGTCCTTGATTACAGGGTATTATTATGGTATAATTACTTAAAAATTACCAGACAGGGAGATAATTCAATGCAAGTTTTAGTTAAATTTATGTTCACGATTTTTACAACACTTTCAATTTTTTGCACAAATCTGTTTTCTCCGGCAGCAGTTTTTCCCGAAAGTGAGAATTTCGATTTTTCATTTCTTGAATATCCCGATGAAGCAATAGTTACCCTTGAAGAAGCGGGTCTCACCGAGCAGGAGCTTGTGGGACGAGCTTCGGCCCAGCTTCCCGAGTATGTTCAGTCAGGCGGATATGACGATATTAACGGTATAACGATTTCTCCTTATTATACCGCAAAGGTAAGCGGTAAGGAAATTCCCGTTTATGCTTCGGTTGTTTTCATCCGTGTGGATGATACGGGAACGCTTCACTCTTTTTCCGAAATTTATGTTGATACAAGCACTGAATTTTCTTTTAATATCGAAATAACAGGTGCTGATGTTGAACTAAATAATGCTATTGTTCTGCCCCAATCCCACGGTGTAAAGGCCCGTTGCGAGAACAATACCGTAACCGCATCAATTAATAAAACAGGTATTTATACCTTCCTTTTCAACGGTGCAAACCAGTACTACGGCTACACTCTTATGGTCCGTGAAAAAATTGACGAGGATGCAGAAATTGCTGCCTATATTGAAGAATACGGCGAAAACAATGTCTGGGTTATTGACAAGGGCGTGTATGAATATGACTATGTAAACCTTGTGGGCTACAATAATCTGGTAATATATCTTCGTGAGGGGGCATATGTCAAGGCAAATCACCTTTATGATATTGACTGTGCAGAGGATGAAAACAAATATGCAGAAGAAAATGCATGGTATGAAAATGCCGTCGGTCTTACAAGATATCCGTTTTTGAATTTCTTTGAGTGCAACAATATCACCCTTACCGGAAGAGGCGTCATTGATATGACAGAGCTTGACAGACGTGAACGCCGCGGCGTAGTTTTTACAAACTGCAATAATGTCAATGTCAGCGATGTAAAAATTATCAATTCACCCGAATGGTCCTTTATTTCATACTGCTGTACAGATGTAAATATTGATAATGTGGATATTATCGGAAACCGCGGAAACTGTGACGGCTTTGCAATCTGCAACAGCCATAATGTTACCGTAAAGAACTGCTTTGCAAGAGTTGCTGACGACACCTTTGAAGTAAAAGCATTGGGCGGTGTTATGGACAGCCGCAATATCACTTTCTCTGATTGTATTGCATGGGGCGGGTATGCAAGATGCTTCGGCATTACGGGTGAAGTCAACAAAGCGATTTCCGGTGTTACCTTCCGTGACTGCGCCGTAATTTACCGTGACGGCATCTGGGATAATGACAGAATAGGTTCACTTGTTGTTGTGGCAGAGCAGACCGAGGGCAGTATTGACGGTATTCTTTTTGAGAATATAGAAATTTTCCGTGACGAGGGAAGACCCATTCTCGTAAAAATTTATGACGAGGAAGCAGAGAATTTCGAAATTAAAAATGTTGTTTTCAGGAATATTTCCTATACCTCATATATGGCTCCGAAAATTGCAGGTACAGACAGCGACACAAATACTGTGCAGGTTGAGCTTGACGGAATTTCCGTCAACGGAAAGCTTCAGAAATGTCCGCAGCTGATGTTCAATATCGGCAGATACTGTGAAGTGAGTGCAAAATAACACAATAATAATCCGGTCTTATCACGAAAAGTGAAGGTCCGGATTTTTGCTGCGCATAATCAAATTAATTTTCATACTTGCTTATTTTTTCTCAATATACTATACTGTAAGTAACAATGTAAAAGAGGGTAGTATTATGTCAAAGAATGCAACACTTGTAGTTATGGCGGCAGGTATGGGCAGCCGTTTCGGCGGTCTCAAGCAGATGGAGCCTATTTCCGAGGACGGCAGAGTTCTGCTTGATTTTTCCGTTTATGATGCAAAAAAAGCAGGCTTTAATAAGATTGTATTTGTTATAAAAGAGGCTATTGCCGAGGACTTTATAAATATCGTAGGCAAGCGTATAGAGAAAATTATTGACGTTGAATACGTTTATCAGGAGCTTTATAAGCTTCCCGAGGGATTTTCTTGTCCCGAAACAAGAGAAAAGCCCTGGGGTACAGCTCACGCAATTCTCTGCTGTAAGGATGCCGTAAATGAGCCCTTTGCAGTTGTTAATGCGGACGATTATTACGGAAAAGGTGCTTTCGGGGCGGTTTATGATTATCTCACCGCAACGGAAGATAATTACTGTATGGCAGGCTTCCGTCTTAAAAACACACTTACCGAAAACGGTACCGTTGCAAGGGGTGTTTGTGTGACCGAGGACGGTTATCTTACAAGCGTTACGGAAAGAACAAAGATAAATAACGACTGTGAGTTTACTGAGGATGACGGTGCCACCTGGACCCGTCTTGCTCCCGATACCCTTGTTTCGATGAATCTCTGGGGATTCCGTCCCGATATCTTTTCTTATATTGAAAAGGGCTTTACGGAATTTCTTAAAGCGAATATAAATGAGCCCAAGAAGGAGTATTATCTTCCTGCTATTGTAACCGAGCTTATTGAATCCGATACGAAAAAGGTTGCGGTGCTTCCTGCCGAGGATAAGTGGTACGGTGTTACATATAAGGAGGATAAGCCTCAGGTTGTAGCCGCTATCGGTGAAATGATAGCAGAGGGCTTATACGATTAATAATCCGATTCAGAGCATACGTCAGTACGGCGTATGCTTCTTTTTTTGCCTAAAATATATAAACTTATTATTGCAATAAATATTATTATATGCTATAATCCGTTTATTAATGCATTCTAATCCTAAAAAGGAATTGAGGAATAAAAAAATGAAAGAAAAATTAGATGCTTTACTTCTTGAAGGCACCGCAGAAATCAATGCTGCTGCCTCTGAAAACGAGCTCCAGGTTGTCAAGGGTAAGTACCTCGGCAAGGAAGGTCTCGTAACCGTTCTTATGAAGGAAATTCCCAAGCTTGACGTTAGTCTTCGTCCCGAAATGGGAAAGGCTGTAAATCAGGTGAAAAATGCTCTCGGAGAGCTTATTGATGCAAGACGTGAGGAAATCAAGAATAAGGCTTTTGCCATTTCTCCCGATTTCGACTGCACTGTTCCCGGCATCAATCCTCAGATAGGCGGTCTTCATCCCATAACACAGATGTGCTATGACCTTAACGATGCTTTCCGCTCAATGGGCTTTGAGGTTTTCTCAGGTCCCGAAATCACAAGCGAATATTTCGCATTTGACAATCTTAATTTCCCTCCCAATCATCCCGCACGTGAGAGCATGGATACATATTGGCTCCGGGATCACGATTCAGGTGAAGCTAATGAAAAGCTCTGCCTTCGTCCTCACCTTACCGGTGACTCGGTTCGTTATATGCAGACACATAAGCCTCCCTACCGTTTCGTTTATCCCGGACGTGTTTACAGAAACGAAACCACGGACGCACGTCACGAGCGTGCATTCTTCCAGTACGAGGCACTTATCGTAGATAAGGACTTTACCTACACAGCAGGTAAGGTTATGATTAAGAGCATTCTTTCCAAGGTATTCGGTCAGGACGTTCCCGTAAGAATGAGAGCAGGCTTCTTCCCCTTCGTTGAGCCCGGCTTCGAAATCGATATGGGCTGTCTTGTTTGCGGCGGAAAGGGCTGCAGCGTTTGCAAGCACGTAGGCTGGATTGAAATTATGCCCGGCGGCACACCCCATCCCAACGTACTCAGAGCTGCAGGAGTTGACCCCGATGAATATACCGGCTTCTACGTAAACATCGGTCTCGACAGACTTGTTATGATGCGTTACGGTGTTGATGACGTGCGTATGTTCCACAGCACCGATTTAAGATTCCTCACACAGTTCAAATAAGGAGGAGAAAAGAGAATGAAGTTATCACTTAACTGGATAAAAGACTATGTAAAGCTTCCCGAAGACCTTACAATGTCACAGCTTGCATTTGACCTTACAATGTCAACCGTTGAGGTTGAAGGTGTGCACGACCTTAAAAAACAGTTTGACGGTATTGTTACAGGTGTTATAGAAGAGGTTCTTCCTCATCCCAATGCTGACAAGCTTCGTGTATGTAAGGTAGATATCGGAACAGACGATATCAAGGAAATCGTATGCGGTGGCTCAAACCTTGAAGCAGGTATGAAGGTTGTTGTAGCGGTTCCCGGTGCAATGGTACGCTGGCACGGAGAAGGGGAGCCTGTTGAAATCAAGAACACAAAGCTCAGAGGCGTTGCTTCCTTCGGTATGATATGTGCCGCTGTCGAGGTAGGACTCGCTGACCTTTTCCCCACAGATGATGACCACGCAATTATGGATATTTCATATCTCGATGTAAAGCCCGGCACCAATCTTGCCGATGCTCTCGGTCTTGATGATATGATTCTCGAAATAGACAACAAGTCTATGACAAACCGCCCCGATCTCTGGGGTCACTACGGTATCGCAAGAGAGCTTGCCGCTCTTTACGACCTTCCCTTAAAGCCTATTGAAAAGTACGTTCCCGAAACGGATACGGCTTACGACGTAAGAATTCTTGATGAGGAAAGATGTCCCCGTTATATCGGTGCAAAGATTGAGAATCTCTCCGTTAAGGCTTCTCCTTTCTATATGCAGAGCCGTCTCTGGAGAGTAGGTCTTCGTCCCATCAATGCTCTTGACGATATTACAA
>JAZNAI010000231.1:0-2768 GCA_045586465.1 Acutalibacteraceae bacterium
CGGGAGCGCATATTTATGAGGATTCTTTCGCAGATTTTGTCTGCATCAAGCTTATTTTCAATAAAATAAATTTCAAGCTGATGCTTCAGAAACTGCGTCATTGCCTCCTGAATGAACTTATTGGTAATTGCCTTCTTGGTCTGATTCTCGTAAGAGGTCTGAGTTGAAAATGAAGACATTACAAGCACAAGACAGTCGTCAATATCCTGGAAGGTGATTTTGGGGTCGGTTTTGTTGTACTTGCCGTTTTGCTTCATATAAGCATCAATCTGAGAAACAAAGGCACTTCTTACTGCCTTATCGGGGGCACCGCCGTGCTCAAGATAGCTTGAGTTGTGGTAATACTCCTTCATTGACATCTTATCGGAAAAGGCAAGAGAAACAAAGATTTTCACCTTGTATTCGGGCTTGTCCTCACGGTCTCTGCCGCTTCTTTCACAGGACCAGAACTGAACGGGAGTTATTGCCTTGTTGTCAACAATTTCCGTAAGATAGTCCGTAATACCGTTATCGTAGCGGTATTCATAGGTTTCAAAACGGGATTCCGTAAGCTGATTCTTAAGAATGAAGCGGACACCGTTATTTACAACAGCCTGCTTCTTCATAATATTCTGAAAGAAATCAAGAGGAATTGCAATGTCCGTAAAAACCTCAAGGTCGGGCTTCCAGCGGATTCTTGTGCCCGTATCTTTTTTGTCATAGGGCTCCTTCTTAAGACCTCCTATATTTTCACCCTTTTCAAAATGAAGAGTGTAGCAGAAGCCGTCAGTATGGATCTCGGCATCCATATACTCCGAGGCATACTGAGTGGAGCAAAGACCGAGACCGTTGAGACCCAGGGCAAACTCGTAGCTTCCGCCGTCGTTATTGTTGTACTTACTGCCTGCGTACATCTCACAGAAAAGAAGCTCCCAGTTATAGCGGTTTTCCTTCTGATTGAAGTCAACGGGCATACCTCTGCCGAAGTCCTGAACCTCAACCGAGCCGTCAAGAAAACGGGTTACCACAATTCTGTTACCGTAGCCCTCTCTTGCTTCGTCTATAGAGTTGGAAATTATTTCAAAAACCGAATGCTGACAGCCTTCAAGCCCGTCGTCGCCGAATATAACGGCAGGTCTATTTCTGACTCTGTCGGCACCCTTAAGGGTAACGATACTTTCGTTACCGTATTCTGCTTTTTTTGCCATATTTTCCTCCGTGGTATTTATTAGCATATACGTTGCATTTATCCAAAATAATATAATACAACATTTTATATATATAAGTCAAGTAAACTTGTAATATCCGTTTCCTCTTTGAAATGTTCAAGGTAGTTTTTCAGAAAAGCCGTGCGTTTTTCCGCCTCTTCCCTTCCATTTTCGGTGTTCATAAGTCCCTCTAATTTCAGAAGCTTGTTATAGAAATGGGCAATTGAAGAGTCTCCGCTTCCCTCTCCCGAAAAATCGCCCTCTTCATATATAGGGCGGTTATGATTTCCGCCGAAGGAAAAGCATCTGGCGATTCCGACAGCGCCTATGGCGTCAAGTCTGTCTGCATCCTGCACGATTTTTCCCTCAAGGCTTTCGGGAGTTTTTCCCGACGAAAAGGAAACGGAATTTATAATATCAATTATTCTGTCCGTAATTTCCCCCGAAACACCGTATTTTCCTAAAATTTTTCGTGAATTGCCGTTATTTTCAGCAGTTTCCGGAAAAAGCTTTCTGTCGTCAGCATCGTGAAGAAGGGCAGAAAGGGTAATAATAAAATCATCCCCCGCATTGTCGGCATTCAGCATCCGTGCATTCTTCACTACACGCAGGGTATGAAGCACATCGTGTCCCGAGAATTCCCCCGAAAAAAGCTCCCTTATATCCTTTTCAACGTTTTTTATAATCTGAATTTCTGTGTTGGTCATAAAAACCTCCAAGAGATATATAGGTCGATTATATAATTTTTCTGAAAAAAGTTCAATCGGCTTTAAAAAGATTAAAAACAAAATTTACAAAGCTATTTTTTAAGTTTCTTCTGTGTTCAAGCTTATTTGTGTTTTAATTTACAGAGCTTGTAAAACAAAGTCTTTTTACGGATAAACTGTTGTTTTTCGATTATTGACAAAGTGCTTTTTTGACATAAACTTAAATATGAAATTATTTTTTGTAACCTTTCTGCAGTTTCAATTGTTATTAAAGTGAAAGGACCTTTCAATTAGGCGGTGAAACAATGACAGATGATGATTTTATGCAAGCTGTAAACCGTAACAATCAACGTCTTTTTCTTATCGCTCTATCTTTCACGAAAAACACCTACGACGCTGAAGATATTCTTCAAAATGTTTTTGTAAAACTTTTAAAACATCCTAAGAGTTTTTCTGATAATGAGCATTTAGACAAATGGTTGACGACGGTTTGCATTAATGAAAGTAAAAACTACATAAAATTACCATTCAGATATCATAAGAACATTGACGATTGTGATTTTGTTTCAAGTGCCAACTTTGACAGTACAACTCAAATAGATTTGTATAATGCTGTTATGAGGCTGTCTAAAAAAGAACGCACGGTAATTCATTTGTTTTACTACGAAAATTTATCAATAAAAGACATTGCAGAAATGCTTAAAATTAAAGAGTCGGCAGTTAAAACTAGGTTAAGTCGTGCAAGAGTAAACTTAAAAGAACAGTTGGGAGATGAGTGGATAGATGAGTAAAAAACAATATACAGATACCTTTTCAAACATTCATCCTTCCGATGAAACAATTGAAAGGATTATGAGTATGACTAACAAAAAAC
>JAZNAI010000232.1:0-12495 GCA_045586465.1 Acutalibacteraceae bacterium
TACGCAACGGAAATAACGATAACAATAAGGGGAATGGCAGGGGCAACAGTCTTTATTCCCTCACCGAAGCCTGAGAGAAGATTTTTGCCTCTGGCACCTGTAATAAGGGCAGCGGAGATACCTCCTGCAACAAAGAAAACGGCGATACCGCCCATGGAGATTACTCCCCCGGCCTTTACAATGAAATCGGTTGCGATGCAGACGAATGCAAGACCCAGGCAGATTCCGAATGCCTTTGCGGCTTTGCCTGCACCTTTATCGGCAAGCATAAGGTCAATGTCGCTTACGGTGTATTTTTCACGAAGAGCCTTGTCGCTTTCATAAGACAGACTCTTTTGGGGATTCTTTTCAATTCTCTTAGCGTAAAGGAACAAAAAGGCATAAAGACCTGCAAACACAAGGACAAAGACAATAAGACGAAGCCACAGACCCGAGAAAATCTCAACATCCCCGGCTAATTTCTGCACGGTCATAACATTAAAGGGGTTGAAGGTAGCCGCCGTAAAGCCGAAGGCTACGGCAATAAGGCTCATTCCCAGCCCCACAAGGGAGTCCCATCCGAGAGCCAGAGAAATTGCAACGGCAATAGGCACTAAGGTTACGCTTTCCTCCAGGATTCCCGCAGTAGAGGCAAGTGCCATACAGAAAAGCGTCAGCACCGCCATAAGAAGGTATTTCCTGCGGGAGAATTTTTTGACAACCAACGCAACAAGGTATTTAAGCACTCCGCACCTGTCAAGAAGCAGAAATGTACCGCCCATAAGCACAATAAAGGCGATAATGAGAATCCCCGTAAAGCCCGTATCCCGTGTTTCATCTTCAACAAATACCATAACGGGGGCGGCTATAATCTTCCACAAAGGCATCGTATAGTCCTCTGAGGGCTGATACTCACTTTCCTGAGTAATTGAATATTTTCCCGTTTCCTCATCAAGGAAGGTGTTATATTCACCTCGGGGCAGGATTCTCGTCAGCGCACCTGCCAGAATATACACGGCAAGAAGAATTGCAGTAATACTGATTATAGTTTTCTTGTCAATATGAAGTCCGTCCGTTTTCTTGTTATCTGTCATAATTCTCTCCGTTACTTTTTGATTTTATCCCAGTATTCCTTTGCTGCCTGCTCGGTTTTATTTTCCCCGTAGGTGTAATATTTTCTGTCCTTTATGCTGTCGGGGAGATACTGCTGCTTTAACCAATGATTTTTATAATCGTGGGGGTACTTATAATGCTGACCCTTTATTTCGGCATCCTCACCGTCAAAATGCTTGTTCTGAAGGTGTCTGGGCACGGGTCCTGAGTTTCCTGCTCTTACGTCCGCCAAAGCCATATCAATTGCCGCCTCACCCGAATTGGATTTGGGAGAATTGCAAACGAGTATCACGGCATCCGCAAGGGGAATCCGTGCCTCGGGAAGACCTACCTGCATTGCGATATCGCAGGCGGCTTTTACAATGGGAATAATCATAGGGTATGCAAGTCCCACGTCCTCGCAGGCGCATACCATAAGCCTTCTTGTGGCTGATATAAGGTCTCCTGCCTCAAGAATACGTGCAAGATAGTGAAGTGCCGCATCAGGGTCGGAGCCTCGCATAGATTTCTGATAGGCTGACAGCAAATCGTAATATTCGTCACCCTGTCTGTCATAATGAGCGGCGGTTTTCGTGCTTACCTGCTTTACCGCCTCAAGGGTGATTCTTTTCTTTTCGTTCTCCCTTGCCCTGGGAGAGCCGAGAACCGCAAGCTCTACAATGTTTGCAGCCTTTCTCATATCACCGCCGCAGGAGTGGGCTATATGGTGAATTACACCGTCCTCCAGGAGAAGCTCCTCTCCCGTCTCCTCAGCCATACACTTAAAGGCTCTTTCAATACCGCCTTCGGCATCCTCGGGAGAAATGCTCTTGAATTCAAACACCGTGGAACGGCTTAAGACTGCAGAATATATGTAAAAATGGGGATTCTCCGTTGTTGATGCTATAAGGGTGATATCCCCGTTTTCTATGTACTGCAAAAGGGTCTGCTGCTGTTTTTTATTGAAATACTGAATCTCGTCAAGATATAAAAGAAGTCCGTTGGGGGCGGCTATGGTGTTGATTTCACCGATAACCTCCTTTACGTCGGAAAGAGAGGCACTCGTGCAGTTGAGAATATGAAGTCTCTTTTTCGTTGCGGCGGCAATGATTCTTGCCACGGTGGTTTTGCCCGTACCCGAGGGACCGTAGAAAATGAGATTGGGAATATTTCCCGATTCTATGATATTGCGAAGCACAGCGCCCTCGGAAAAAAGATGGCGCTGACCCGATATTTCACCGAGTGTCTTCGGTCTTATTCTGTCTGCAAGAGGTGTTGACATGGGAACTCCTTTTTTTGTCGTAGGGGAGGGGTCTCCCCTCCCGTTATAAAGATTTCTGTAACTTTCATTTGTAAAAAATTACAACACTTTTGAAGCGGGAGGGGGAACCCCTCCCCTACCATACTCTGTTCTCCGAATTCCGAATTTTGCTGCGTTCTGCACTTTGCACTTACAGAATGAGAGAAAGTGCTTCCGAGCGTGTTCTGGCATCGGAGCGCATACTGCCCCTGAGTGCAGAGGTTGTGGTTTTGGCTCCTGCGGCACGGGCGCCCCTCATAGTCATACAAAGGTGCTCTGCCTCAATAACAACTGCAACACCCTGAGGTTCAAGGTGCTCCATAAGAAAATCTGCAATCTGTGAGGTAAGGCGCTCCTGAATCTGGGGTCTTCTTGCAAAATTATCCACAATTCTTGCAAGCTTTGAAAGCCCTATAACCTTACCCGAGCCGGGAATATATACGATATGAGCCTTACCCACAAAGGGAAGCAGATGGTGCTCGCACATTGAGTAAAGGGGAATGTCCCTTACAACCACCATTTCCTCGTTTTTTTCCTCGTTGAAGATTTTAAGATGCTGCTCGGGGTCGTTTTCAAGTCCTAAGAAAACCTCCTCATACATCCTTGCAACCCTCTTCGGGGTCTCAAGAAGTCCCTCTCTGTCGGGGTCCTCACCTATGGCAATAAGGATTTCCCTTACCGCTTTTTCAATTCTTTCTTTATCCATAATGTCTCCTTACGGGGTGTATGTCACCGTGAAGCAGGATGATACAAATTTATTTTTCATTAAGTTAAACTGGAACTGATTGTAGCCTGAAAGCACCTTGTCACCCACACGGATTTTCGTAACGTAGCCACGCTCAGCATCCATTGAAGCGGTATGAGACAGAATCTCAAGCCACTCGGAAGGCTTTTCAGACAGCACAATTGACGGGTCGTAGCCCAGAATCAGCTCCTTTAATTCTGCTGAGGTGTAAGTAAACTGCTTTATAAATATGGGATTTTCCATATCAAAATGGCTCTTTACGGGCACTAAATAGGAATAAGGATACCCCCATACACTCTCGGCTGAGGCTGTGTAGCCTGCCGCAAGACCGCTGTATACCGCAAGTATGGGCTCACTCTTTCCCTTTACGGTTATGTACTGCCCCAGCACCTCTTTTACAAGAATTTTGAGATTTTCGGGAATGCTTTCGTATTCACCCTCATAGGCTACGCCTACGTCCCAGCGGCTTTCAACGTCAAAATCAAAGCTCATAAGATTCGTAAAGATGCAAAGGGTCATAGCCTTTAAGGCTTCCTTATACTTACCCTGCTTTGTAACGCCGTAAATCTCCTGATACACCATTCGCACCATTATTTCCTCGGTGTCACGGGGCACGTACTGCCAGGACTCCTCACCCGTCTCCTCATCGGGAAGATAAGTGGGATAAATTACCGTTTCGGGAAATTCCTCTATAAGCTTAATCTCCGTTCCGGTGTAGTAGTGGGAAAGGATTCTGTCGTAGGTGTAGCCGTTATCCTCAAGGGATAAGGCGCCGTACTGCGAAAGTCCCACACCGTGTCCCCAGCCGTAAACCGTAAAGGTAAAGGTATCGGAGGGAGCATTTACGGGGGGGGCCTCGAGCACGGGAACGTCAAAGATATCCTTTTCGGGAGATTTATTCACAAACTGTGAAAAATCGGAAATCGGTACGTTTACCGTGGTAATATCCGTCTTTTCAAGCCCTACGCAGAGCCTTAATACGAATCTTGCCCTGTCTGCGGAAAATTTTTCCTTGGCACCGCAGATTTTAAGGTGTGCAACGGAATAAGCATCAAGGTCAACTGCAAAGCGAAGCGTCTGACGTGCATCGGAGGCGGTCAGCTCTCCGTCACAGTCCGCATCGCAGTAAAGAAAATCTATTGCCTCTGCCGCCGAAGTAAAGGGCAGAGAGGCTGCCGTAAGACAAATTACGGCAAAAAATGCAAAAATGCGGAAAATTATTCCTTTTTCTCTTTTCAGGTTCCTCATATTATCAGCCTACAACAAACTCTTCGGTTGAATTCTCCGAGGGGTCTTCCTCTGAGGAGTGCTCTTCGGTTGAGATTTCAAGGGTTGCCGCAGTCTCAGTGGTAATTTCATCGGCGGTTTCCTCTTCGGAGGTTTCCTCTTCCGTAGATTCCTCTGCACCGGGGTCTCTTCCGAAAATATCATCAAGAGGATTGCCTGCAGGGAAAACCCACTCCATAAAATTGTCGTACCAGGTGACTATGGAATAGCGGTTAACCGTGAAATAAACCGAAATAAAAATAATAAGTGCGGCAAGGACAGCCGAAGCTGCTGCAATTGCGATTTTATATCTTTTTACCGCCGCAGACTCTCTTGTCTTTACGTCGGTCTTAAAGGCATCGTCATCACTGAGCACGTCGCATACGAAAACACAAAGGTCTCCGCAGCAGCGACTGAGGAAGGCGGAAATATCCTCACCGGGTAAGGAGTGCACCTCTCTTACCGCAGTTTCTCTTTCATTGGAAACGGCAAGATAAACAATCTTCTCACTTTCGGGGCTGTCACCCGTGTAGAAGGCATTTGAAATTGCCACGGAATAGGGGCAGGACATAAGCTCGGCGGCTGTGATTGAAAGATTCACAACATAGTCAACGGGCTGAAGACTGCCTCTTTTTTCGGCAAGAGGAGAAATAACAACCCTGCCCTCGGGTCTTTCCTCAAGGCACAGATATTCCTTTAAGAAATTGGCTGTATTGGTGCCTGCTACGGCAAGGGAGGCATTACGGGAGGAAAGAGCCTCGTAAAGCCTGTCGCCGTTATATTTTTTAAGTGCATCCGTCTTTATATCCACGTGGTATGAGGCATTGAGATAAGGCACCAGCTGAGTTGTGACAAGAACAGAGGTTCTTGCCTTTTCAAGGGGCAGTAAAATTATGGTCTGATTGCCGTTTGCAACAGAAAAGCCTGCATAAAGACCGTCGGCAAGCACAAAGGTTTTGGCATTTCCGGGAACAAATGCATGAGCTGCGGCAAAGTCGCCGTCCTCTTCCCCGGTATCCTTTCCCAGAGCCTCACACGCCTTGCTGAGAAGCGTGCTGTCGCAGGAGAGACTAAAGCCGAATGCCTTGGAGAGCATCTTTTTCGTTGTAGCGAACTGCTCGGTATCTGCTATAAAAACAAGAGCGTGGGAATCGGTTACCGCCCTTGCGATATCTGCGGTTGCATCCCTTATGGTATCAAAGGACTGAATATCTCCGTCATCTGAAAGGTGCGAAGCAAAAATCTGCTTGAGCTCCTCCTCAGTACGGGAAACGGATGCGTGATTTTCAGTACCCAATAAAAAAAATCTTATCTTCATAATCTTTCCCTTTTCACTTTTTGCTGTTATGCCGCAGGGGCGGCTGTTGTTCCCTCTGAGGGAGCCTTGGAGGTCGTCTCTGAGGACGGTGCCTTGGTGGTTTTCTCAGAGGACGGAGCCTTCGTGGTCTTCTCCGATGAGGGAGCCTTGGTGGTCTTTTCCGAGCCCGAGGTCGGCTTTGAAGGCTTCGTTGTCTTTTCCTCATTGCCCGATACAGCGGAGCTTGTGCCCGGCTCCTCACCCGTGGGAGCATCGTCGCTGAACGCCGTGTCCGTGGTCGCCTCAACCTCTATCCAGTTACCGTTTTCATCGGTTTCGAGGATTATGGGCTCTGTGAGCTTTTCATAAGGATTCGTAAGTCCCAGCTGGTCGTAATAAGCCTGAGGATAACGTGCATTATGATTGAAGGATGCCTTTGAAACGTCAACTGCGGCACTCTCTCCGTCTCTCAGAAGACGTGCAAACACAACAAGACGTCCGCCGTCAAATATATCCTGATAGCAGGTATAAAGAGTCAGAATCTTATCGTCTGCATTTACGTCAACGGGAGTGTTTATCAT
Source organism: Acutalibacteraceae bacterium (assembly GCA_045586465.1). Classification (GTDB taxonomy): domain Bacteria; phylum Bacillota; class Clostridia; order Oscillospirales; family Acutalibacteraceae; genus RUG806. Next base: position 6,261 of record JAZNAI010000232.1, read on the forward strand.
ACTTCTCTCATCAATACCCCTTAACATTTCCGTAAACTGTGCCTTACTGCTGAAATCGGTAATAAGGTAGGAGAAAAGATGGCCTCTGTCAGCGGCTGTGGTGGAATTGGTAAGCATAACCGCAAAAACCTTCCACTGAGTCTTTTCGTAAAGGGTCTCAAGAGTGATTACGGGTGCCTTTTTATAGCCCTCAAGCTTCATATATTCCGTAAGCTTGTTAAAGCCCAGCTTATCGTGGGTATTGTGGCCGTAGATTATTGTATTTTTACTTAAGCTGCCCTTTTCCGTGCTGCAGCGGTAGTCAATATAAGGATTTCCGTAACGGCTGTACTGTCCGTAAAGATTCTTCCACAGATAGTAATTGGGGGAGCTTCTGTTGAGAAGAAGCGGTGAGAAGAAATCCATCTCGGGAATTCTCAGAGCACCTGCCGCATCCTGATTCACGGCATAGAGGTCTGCGAATTTCAGCATCATACCCTCGGGGAAATCCACGTCAGGGTACTGCTCCTTTATATTCTCCCAGAGCTGCTTTATCTCGAAATCAAAAAGCTGCTCCTCGTCATAGCTGTCAATGGTCTGCTCCCATTTTCCGAAGTCCTCGACTCTTTCTCTGTAGCCGAAATAGTAGAAAACCATATAGGAAAGCCCCAGTACTAAAAGCACGAAGGAAACGTCCATAACGATTTTTCTGATTTTCTCGCCTGTCGGGTCATTCTTCTGCGGAAAGCTGTCCTTCACAAAGCGTCTGAAATTCTCCTTGGAGAAGCGTGACGTAAAATAATTCGTGAAGGCCTCCCTGAAGGTCAGACCGTAGAGCGTGACCTCAGGTGCGTCTGCCCTTTTTATGACACGTGCGGGCTCGTCAAAATTTTTATTTTCTCTCACTTATAAAACTGTCCTTCCGGTAGAAATACCGAGAGCCTCCCTTTTCAGTGCTTCGCACTCGGGAAAACGCCCGGCGTGGTTTTCCCGAACCCTTTCCGCACTTGCGGACGATTCAGGATTCCGCACTCTGCGGAGTGCGGCAAGAGGCGCCGCCTCTTGACACCGTGAGCTTTTGAAAAAGCTCAACCAAAACTTTCAATCGGTGCTGCCGCACCAAACAGGATTCAAAGTATTGCAGATTTTTCAGTTATCTGCCGTGATTTTTTCGGTAAATTTTTCATCGTTCCCGGCAGTATCGTCAAATGCCGTGGGGTCAAACACCACACCGAAAACCTTACGGGGAGCATCTTCCTTTTTATCTGCACCCTCATCAGGCTCGGTTGAAAAGTCCTCATATTCGCTGAAATCGTCCTCGGAGTCGGCAGTTTCAACCGCCTCCCTGAGCACGGAGCTCATATTCTCTTTAATCTGTCTTATTTCCTCAAGACGTCTTCTTTCCCGAAGCTCGGCTTCTCTTCTTTCTTCCTCAAGCCTTGCTTCCTCCTCGATGCGTCTTCTCTCGTCCTCTTCGCTTCTCTTGTTGTACTTGTCAACAATCTCGGCAACGGTGGAACGAAGACCCTCGGTTTCCTTTTCGACGGCGCTTATTTCCTCACCGCCGAAGGCTGATGCACGCACGGGAGCGGCAGTCTTTTCCTCAGGGGCGTTTGCCTCCTGCTTCTCACGCTCAAGCCTTTCAATTGCCTCTTCAACGGAAGGAGCCTCTTCCCTCTGAACGGGGGAAGCCTTTTTTCTGCCGAAAAGCCCTCTCTTCTTCTGAGGCTTTTCCTCCACCTGCAGCCAGCTTGTATCTCTTACAGCAGATGAACCGGCAAAATCGTTTCTCACGCTTCTTGCTCTTTCGGTTTTTCCGCCCGAAGCATAATTATTTCTTGGAGCTGCGGAAAAACCCTCCGGAAAAAAAGATTTCTTTGAGCTTGAATAATACTGCGAATTCTCGCTTACGTTCTCAAAATCGGAATCCCTTGAAAGGGGGTCTATATACTCGCTTGCGGGAGCATTGCTCTGCACGTAGGGATTCACAGCGTAAGGACTGCGTGCATAAGCGGCAGGGTCCGCATAATAGCTTCTTACATAAGTGCTGTCGCCTCTGAGCATTCTGTCCTGACGGACTCTCTGAAGACGCTGTGCTTCAATTCTTGCGCTCTCCTCCCAGTCGGCATCGTAAATAACTCTCTCCTCAGACTCACCCGTGCCCATAACGGGATATCTTACATCACCGGTTGAGGTAAATTCGGGGCGCTGAACGGATGCCGCAGCCTCAGCGTAAACAGCTCTTACGCTTTCGGGGATTTTTTCTTCAATTCTCTCCTCGGTTGCCTTTCTTGCAGAGAAGGAGATATCACCCGGCTCCTCATACTCAACACGGGTAACGGGAGCCTCATAATCGGCACGGATAACGGGAGCCTCGTCTCTTCTGTCGGAAATGTCAGCAGTGACGTTAAGGGGATTCTCACCGCCGTCTCCGCCTACATATTTTTTGAGAAGTCCGTTGAACTCATCATTGAAAGAGCCGTCGGGATTAAGTATTCCTGCGAGGATATCATCAACGCTTTCCTCTGTAAGGGGTCTTGCGTTCTTGTTTTCAAAATCTGACATCTTTCTGTCTCCTCTCATATTATGCGAATGCGTTCCATATTGCGTAATGTGCGTAGGGGTTCGTAAGTCCCTGTCTGTCGTACCACGCCTGAGGCATTCTGCGGTCAGGCTGACTGTAAGCCGCATCGGTGTTTACCTCGGTGTCCTCGCCCTCTCTTACAAGCCTTCCCACAACCACAAAACGGGCGTTTACCATACCGCCTATGTCAAGGGAGTGGTTACAGGTTGAAAGCGTTATGAATTTATCGGTCGGCTCAACGTCAATTGATGGATTGACAAAATAGCTTCTGAATGCAACCTCGTTTGCAAAGCCCAGGGTATTCGCATCGGAAAATTCGTCGCACCAATAGTAAAACAGAGCGTTATCGTACTTTGCCTCTGCCGCCGCTATAAATGCACCGATTACCTTGAAGTTGTAATTTCCGTAAAGAGTGCTCAGCTGTATTACGGGGTGCTCTCTGTAATACTCAACGTCCATATATGAAGCAAGGTCAGAGAACATTCCCCGCTGATTCTGGAGATAGTGGCCGTAAAGAATGGTGTTCTTGGAAAGACCTCTGCTTCCTCCGAGACGGTTTCTGTAGTCCATAAATATACTGCCGCCGACGTAGTAATTGCCGTAGTAGGTATATCTGCTGTAGTCCTCGTTATTTTCCGTCTGAAGCACAACGTGGTCTATGTTTGTTCCGGGGATTCTTACCCAGCCGGCTGTGTCCCTGTTAGTAGCGTAAAGAGGTCCGAAGCCCGTGAGCATTCCCGCAGGGAACTGCGTCTGCCTGTAGTTGGGAGAAAGACTGTCCTTAAACACCGTCGCCCCGTCATAATAAACGGCAGGACCCGAATCGGTCTCGAAGCGTACCTCATCCTTAATGGGTGTATAGGGGTCTGCACCGCCCGACATCCTTATAAAAATTCCGATAAAGGCAAAGACAGCAACATTGAGAATTGCAAGGACTGTTATTATCCTTTTATCGGCAGGGGTCATAACGTCCTTTTTTGCAATTTCAATTGCTTTTTTGTCCTCAGCCGTATTGTGCAATTCATCAAGGTAAAGCGCTCTCATATCCCGTTCGGGGGAAGCTTTTGCGTGAAGCGAATTTACCTCAGAGGCTCCTTCGGGAAAAGAAGCACGGGGAGTTCCGTTTATATCCAAAATTATCACCTGCATCCGTGAAAATCGTTATTCTCAATAATAATAGCATATTATTATAAATAATACAAGTATTTACGGCTTAATAAAATAAATTTAAAGACTTTACTATTTTCCTTATTTGTATTATAATGTTAAATTGAGAAAGTATTGAAAGGTACTGAAAAAACACAATGAAAATAAACAGAAAAATCGCAAAAATATCAGCAGTTATCTGTATTCTGAGCGTAACAGTCTCGGCTTTTTCGGGCTGCGGCAAAAAGGTTACGACAGCTGTGGGAGAAGCCTTCGGAGAGACGGTAAGCTTCACCTTTTACACACCGGAAGCAGATGCCGTTTCAGAGCATTTTAATAAGATGATGGACGAAATAAAGGCGGCTGAAACAGATTTTTCCCTCAGTGAAGGCTCATATCTGAGCGTGCTTAACGAAACGGGAGTAAGCTATGTTTCCGCTACACTTAAAAAGGATCTTGAGGACTCGGTTATAGTCTGCACCGCCCTCAGCGACATTGTCGACATCACTATGGGTAAGCCCTTGCGCTTATGGGGCTTCAATACGGACTCCCCTGCCGTACCCGACTCTGCGGCGCTGAAGGAAGCCGTTGATGCTCACACTATGGATAAGCTCGTAATTGCCCGTGAAAGCCACAAGGTCACAATTACCGACGACACGGAAATTGATATGCTTCCCGTCTCAAAGGGCATTGCTCTTGACAGGGCATATGAAAAAGGCAAATTCTGCAAAATACCTTATATTGCCACCATAGGGGATATTACCCTTGCCTACGGCGAAGGTCCCAAAAAGGGCGGCTGGGAGATTTCCGTGCGTGACCCCTTCTCGGACAGCGAAAAAGGAATTGCAGATATAAGGGTCTTCACAAGAGGACATCAGAACAACATCTTCGTATCCGCCTCGGGAATATGGGAAAACAGCTTTTCTCAGGACGGAAAGACCTATCACAGCTACCTTGACACCTATACGGGCTTTCCCTGCGATAACGGACTCGTTTCTGTCACGGTTGTAACAAACTCAGGCATTACCGCTGATGCCCTTTCCGATGCTGTTTTCATAAACGGCTTCACCGATCACAGTCTTTCGTATCTTAAGGCATTTTCTGCAGAGGCGATTTTCGTTTTTGCCGATAAGACCTATTACGTCACGGAAGGCTTAAGAGATTCCTTTAAGCTTCTCGATTCCTCTTATACAGAGCACACCGAGGCTCCCGAAACCGAACTTCTTTAATATACGGAGAATAAAACTATGCCATTTTTCAACAAGACATCTGCCGCCGGCACGGAAGAAAAGCAGCTTTCCCCCGAAACGGGCAAAATGCTTGACGTTATAATTGCCCTTATTCCTGCCGCCCTTGCAGGCATTGCGGTATTCGGCATACGTGCCGCCCTGCTTATTGCCGTCACAGTCATAAGCTCGGTGCTTTTCGAGCATCTTTACTGCGTTATAAGAAAATCTCCCGCCACCGTCGGAGATTTAAGCGCAGTCATAACGGGACTTGTTTTAGCCTTCTCCCTTCCCGTAAAAGCTCCTCTTTACGTCCCCGTTTTCGGCTCTGCCGTTGCAATAATCCTCGTAAAGCTCCTTAGCGGCGGCAAGGGAAAAAACTTCCTCAATCCTGCAATTACGGCACGTGCCGCACTTTATATTGCATTTACCCCGTCCCTTGTAAAATTCACCGTTCCTGCCAGAAATCCCGTTGATGCGGTAAGCTGTGCAACTCCTATGAGAGTGCTGTCTCAGCTTGATATGTCAGGAAATATCGGTGAGCAGATATCAGAGCTTTCCGAAAAAGGAGAGCTTCCGGGGCTGATAAATATGCTCTTCGGAGTAAAGGCAGGCTGTATAGGTGAGGTCTGCGCAATAGCCTTGCTTCTTGGCGGAATTTATCTGATTTTAAGAGGTGTTATAAGCTTTGCCCTGCCCGTAAGCTACCTCGGTGCCTTCGCCTTGTGCACCTTTATTTTCTCAGGGTTCAGCCCCCTTTTCACCCTTTATTATCTGCTTTCGGGTGCTGTGCTTTTCGGTGCCTTCTTCATTCTGACAGACCCCGTAACAAGCCCCGATACGCTGAACAAGCAGCTGATTTTCGGTACGGCAGCAGGTGCAATAACCGCCATTATCCGCTTCTTCACTCCCCTTCCCGAGGGTGTTACCATCGCTGTGCTTCTTATGAATATTGCAGTTCTTGCAGTAAACAAATTCCCCGTAATAAAGGCTTGGCTTTCCGAGAGAAAGAAAACAAAAGAGTCTTCGCAAGCCCCCGAAACCGAATCCCCAACCGCAGAGGAAGGGGCTGCCCTCCCGTCCGAAGAGGTTATTTCTTCCGCTGAAACCCCCTCTGTGCCCGAAAACGAAGCTTCACCCGTAGGGGATGGCGTCCCCGACATCCCGTCCGAAGAGATTATTTCTTCCGCTGAAATCCCCCCTGTGCCCGAAAACGAAGCTTCACCCGTAGGGGAGGGGCCTCCCCTCCCGTCCGAAGAAAGCTCCCCCTCCGCCGAAATCCCATCTGAGGCTGAAAACG
>JAZNAI010000233.1:0-6841 GCA_045586465.1 Acutalibacteraceae bacterium
CACGAGAATGAGAGAAAAAACGGCATACAGCTCAAGAGGTTTATAACCATTTTTCTTTTTAAGCATCAGAGTCTCTAAAAGCACAAGGACAAAAATCACAGGCAGAACAAAAACAACAGAAATAATATAACCGCCCATTCCCGTCCATCCGTCCCCTAAGGTAAATCTTTCAATTACGGCAAGAATCATCAGCATAATAAGCCCAACTGACACGGCACCGCACACGAAGGAATACAGGAGACTTATAACATTATATTTATTATACTTTTCGTTTTCCTTTTTTCCGCCGATAAGCTCTTCCTGAGAAACACGGAAAAACACCGCAAGGCGGGCAAGGTTGTCCTTACTCGGATACCTTTCTCCCGATTCCCATTTTGAGACTAAGGTGCGTGACACAAAAATCTGACTTGCAAGAGCTTCCTGAGTTAAGCCTGCATTATTCCTCAGCTCCCGAAGATTGTCCTTCAATTCCATTTTTCGCACTCCTTTGATTTATCTTTCAATTAAATCTTATCACAGCACCGAAAAATCAGCAAGTGACAGCGGTGTGACAAATCAAAAATTGAGAATTTATCTGTTTTTCTTAATCTATTCTTTGGAACAGGATAGATATTTCTTTTGTGATTTGCTTTAGTGTTACAGTTTTCTCCTGCCAAGTCAAATCAATTTGGAGCCAATCGGCTATCTTATCTGACGAAAAAGGTAAAAACGGATAAAGTAGCACTGCGATATTGGCAATCAGATATACACAGTCTGAAATGGTCTTTCTGCATTCTGCAATATCCTCTGTTCTTGTTTTCCAAGGCCTATTTGAATCATAGTAAGCATTACCGAAACGGATAAGTTCAAATATTTCTTCAAGTGCCTCACGCAAATTTCCTTTTTCAATTTTCGTTCCGACTGAATCAAAAGCATTTTTAACCCTTACTCTGATTTCTTCATTGATTGTCGCTTCTGCGATTTCAGAGTTCAGATATTTAACACAAAATGCCAGCGTTCTGTTTACAAAGTTACCCCAAGCACCCACAAGTTCTGAATTGTTCTGTGTTTTGAACTCCCTGAAAGAAAAATCAGCATCCCTTTTTTCGGGACCGTTTGCAATAAAGAAATATCTTATGGCATCAGGATTGTAATCATACGCCAAATCTTTTGCCCATACAGCATGATTCCCGCTTGTTGATATTTTCTTGCCTTCAAGAGTAACATATTCACTTGATATGATTTCGTCGGGCAAATGAAGATTTTCACTGTGGGCAAGTAAAAGCGACGGCAGAATAATAGTGTGAAACGGGATATTATCTTTTCCGTGCACATAATAGTGACGGCTGTTTTCTCCGTATACCTCTTTGAAATCAAGGTTCTTTTCTTCGCACAATACAGATGCTGCAGAAAGATAACCGAGCACATTTTCTGCCCATATATAAATCTTTTTGTCCTGATAACCTTCTTTGGGAACATCAATCCCCCAACTCAAATCTCTTGTTATTGCTCTGTCACGAAGACCTTCATCAATATATCTTTTTGTAAATGCAATTGCATTTTTACGCCAATACGGATGCGAGTTCAGATATTCAGCAAGCTCATCTTTAAGCTCTGATATAAGAAGAAAAATCTGTGTTGTTTCATTAAAAACGACAGGTGTTTCACACTCTGAACATTTTGCATTTATGAGTGAATCTGCATCAAAGATTTCACCGCAGGCATCACATTGGTCACCCCTTGCAGATTTGCCGCAAACAGGACATATTCCGACAACCAATCTGTCTGTAAGCACCTGCTGACAAGTAGGACAGTATGCCTGTTTTACACATCTTTCTTCAATGTATTTGCTCTCATACAGTTTTTTGTGAAAGTCCGTAACGAATGCCTTGTGTCTTTCATCGGTTGTTTTGGTGTATAAATCATAAGAAAAGCCGAGCTTGCCGAACACATCACAAAATTCGTTATGATAGAATTCGCTGATTTCTCGGGGTGTTTTGTTTTCCTGTTTTGCTCTTATGGTTATAGGTGTACCGTGACAGTCGCTGCCTGACACATAGAAAACTCTGTAACCTTTGAGTCTGAAATAACGGGCAAGCACATCACCGGGAAGTAGTGCCGCTAAATGCCCGATGTGGAGCGAGCCGTTTGCATACGGCCAGGCTCCGCCGATAATAATGTTGTTCATTTTTAATTCCTCATTTCTTTAGTTCAGTAACATTCGTGTAATTTAGTTTTACAAATATAAAAACGCTCTCACCCCCATACAAAGTACAAGGGACGAGAGCGTTACTCACGTGTTACCACCCTAATTCACTTGTTTCTCACGACAACAAGCCTTATCAAGTTCGGACAGGAAATGATCTGTCGAAACTCTATCGCTGTTACGGGCGATCCCGGCGTAGCCTAACATAATGCTCGGTACGCAGCTCAGAGACCATGTTCGGCAGAATTCACTTTACCCATTCACAGCACATCCAAAAGATGATGGGATTCTCTGAAAAGCTTCAAATGCTTACTCTTTCTCGTCAAAGCTATTGTATGTAATATAGCATACTCAAAACAAAAAATCAACATTAAAAAAACCGCTGCTGTTAGCATTTTCACATAAAAAACCGACATTATATCAAGTCTGTACCATAAAAGGGACTTTTCGGATGCTATAATGCATAGTGAGAAAATTTAAGAGGTGCTTTTATGATTTATCTTGATACATTCAGCTTTCCTACAGAGGATGATGAGATAGAATTTCTTGCGGGCTGTCCGAAATACCGAAGAACCTGCTACAACACAAAATACCCCTTCGGGCTGTTTTCGGGACGGGAATTTCCCGATACCTTTGAATTTGGTGAAATTACAATTTTCTGCGGAAACAACGGCAGCGGAAAAAGCACAATGCTCAATGTGATTGCCGAAAAGCTTAAAATTAAGAGGGATTCACCCTTTAACAGAAGCGAATTCTTTGACGAATACGCATCAATCTGCAGATACAGCACCGAGAACAGAATTCCCCCCGACAGCCGTGTTATTACAAGTAATGACGTTTTTGAACGGGTGCTTGATATCAGAAGAATAAACAGCGGAATTGATACAAAAAGGGACTCAATAATAAACGAATGGGTAGAACTGAGAAGCGGCGGAACGGACACACGCCTTCACGGGATTGACGATTACGACCGCTGGAAGCAGGTTCGTGAGGCACGGGACAAGAACATAAGCCAGTCACAGTATATACGCTCCCGTCTTATGAGAAACGTCTCTGAGCGGTCAAACGGAGAAAGTGCCCTGTCTCTTTTTGTTGATGCAATTCACGACAACGCTCTTTATATTCTTGATGAGCCCGAAAACAGCCTTTCCCCCGGGAATCAGCTTGAGCTTAAATATTTTCTCGAGGATTCGGTAAGACACCACGGCTGTCAGTTTATAATTTCCACCCACTCCCCTTTCCTGCTGTCTCTTAAGAGCGCCCGGATTTACGATATTGATTCAAATCCCGTAAAAATCTCAAAATGGACAGGGCTTCCATGTGTAAGAGTATATAAGGATTTCTTTGAGGAAAATTCTTTTAAATTTCAAAACAAATAAAACAATTGACAATTATGTATATGTACAGTATAATGTACATATACTAATAAGGGAGTTGATTTTATGACTAATACAAATATAACAAATTTCAGGAATAACGTTTTTGAATATGTAAATCAGGCAATAGAGTTTAATGATATCATCAATATCAGCACAAAAAACGGCAATGCTGTTATTCTGAGCGAAGAAGATTATAACGGTCTTGTGGAAACACTATATCTTTCAAACAATCCCCAAGTCAAAAAAGATATCCTGGACGGGGCGGCAACACCCTTGTCAGATTGTGTGCCGGAGAGTGATATAGATTGGTAAACTACGAAATAGTTTTTACAAAAACCGCCACAAAAAATATACCGAATCTTAAATCTGCAAATCTTACCGATAAGGTAAAAAAACTGCTTGATATAATTAGAATTGACCCCTTTCAGAATCCTCCTCCTTATGAAAAGCTTGTAGGTAATATGCAGGGCTTATATTCAAGACGCATTAATATTCAGCACCGCCTTGTTTACAAGGTTTTTGAAGAAGAAAAAATTATTCAGGTGGTCAGTATGTGGTCTCACTATGAATTTTAACAAAAAAACACAGAGCTCAAAAAAGAGTTCTGTGTTTGTCTTTTTTATTTCTTCTTTTTACCGAATAAGCCCTTGCCCTTGTCTTCATTCAGGGAATTTACATTTCCGGGATTAAGGTCTGCTTCAAACTGTCTCAAAAGCTCCTTCTGTCTGTCGCTGAGCTTCTTAGGAACAACAACCTCGACACGGACAAGCTGATCACCACGGGATCTGCCGTTAAGGTTCTGAATACCTCTGTCCTTGAGCTTGAATACGTCACCGGGCTGTGTACCTGCGGGAACGGTATATTTTACGTCACCATCAAGAGTGGGCACAACAAGCTCACAGCCGAGAGCCGCCTGCACATAGCTTATATTTGCCTGATACCATACGTTATAGCCGTCTCTTTCAAAGAAGGGATGGCTTCTGACATTTACACCTACACGAAGGTCGCCTGCAGGACCGCCGTTTACACCCTTATTTCCCTGAGAACGCACGGAAATTGCCTGTCTGTCGTCAATACCTGCAGGGATATTGACCTCAACCTTAGCGGCTCTTCTTACTCTACCCTGACCACGGCACTTACTGCAGGGATTGGGAATTATGGTACCCTTACCGCCGCAGGTGGGACAGGGCTTCTGTGTCTGCATAACACCTAAAATCGTTCTCTGCTGAGTGGTCACGGAGCCTGAGCCGTTACAAGCCGAGCAGGTCTGTGCGGTAGAGCCGGGTGCTGCACCTGATCCCGAGCATCCGTCACAAACCTCTACACGGTTGACTTCAACTGTCTTTCTGCAGCCCTTTGCCGCTTCCTCGAAGGAAATGGTGATATTAGTCTGGATATCTCCGCCTCGCTGAGGTGCATTGGGATTATGTCTCTGACCGCCTCCGAAGCCGCCGCCGAAGCCCGAACCGAAAATGGAAGAGAAAATGTCTCCCATATCAAAGTCCATACCTCCGAAGCCGCCTCCGAAGCCTCCGCCTGCACCTGCCCCGTAGTTGGGGTCAACACCTGCGTGGCCGAAACGGTCATATTTTGCCTTTTTATCGGCATCGGACAGCACCTCATAAGCCTCGTTGCATTCCTTGAACTTAGCTTCTGCCTCGGCATTGCCGGGATTCAGATCGGGGTGGTACTGCTTTGCCATTTTTCTGTAGGCTTTTTTTATTTCATCGTCCGAAGCGCCCTTGCTGACGCCTAAGACCTCATAATAATCACGCTTATCTGCCATAACATTTATCCTTTTTCAATATCGGATTAAGTACATTCGGCCGCGGAAAACGGAGTGTCTTCCGCAGCCTGATAAATTCAATGATTAAACATCTGTGTAGGATGCATCGTAGTAGCCGTCTTCACCCGAAACACCTGCATCTGCGGCACCGCCCTGGAAGCCTGCGCCTGCACCGAAGTCGGGAGCGCCCTGCTCGGGAGCTGCAGCCTTATAGAGCTTTTCGGAGATTTCATAGAATACCTTTGTAAGCTCCTCCTGACGGGACTTGATAAGGTTGTAATCCTCACCCTTGAGAGCTTCCTTGAGAGCATCTACTGCTGTGTTGATGTTAGCCTTGTCACCGTCCTCAAGCTTGTCACCGCTTTCGGAGAGAAGCTTTTCGCACTGATATACCATCTGGTCTGCGTTGTTCTTGATATCAAGCTCTTCCTTGCGCTTCTTGTCTTCCTCTGCAAACTGCTCTGCTTCTCTTACAGCCTTTTCAATGTCTTCCTTGCTCATATTTGAGGAAGCTGTGATGGAGATAGCCTGCTCCTTGCCTGTGCCGAGGTCCTTAGCGGAAACGTGAACGATACCGTTTGCGTCAATATCAAAGGTAACCTCAATCTGAGGCACGCCTCTTCTTGCGGGAAGAATACCGTCAAGCATAAACATACCGAGGGTCTTGTTATCCTTAGCAAATTCTCTTTCACCCTGAAGAACATGAACCTGAACAGAGGACTGATTGTCTGCTGCTGTTGAGAAAATCTGGCTCTTCTTTGTGGGGATAGTTGTATTTCTTTCAATAATCTTTGTGCAAACACCGCCGAGAGTCTCGATACCGAGAGAAAGGGGTGTAACGTCAAGAAGAAGAAGTCCCTGAACGTCGCCGCCGAGAACACCGCCCTGAATTGCAGCACCGACTGCTACACATTCGTCGGGGTTAATGCCCTTGAAGGGTTCCTTGCCTGTGAATGCCTTGATAGCTTCCTGAACTGCGGGAATTCTTGAAGAGCCGCCGACCATAAGAACCTTGTCGATTTCGGAAATCTTGAGACCGGAGTCGCTGATTGCCTGACGCACGGGACCCATTGTAGCTTCTACAAGATCAGATGTAAGCTCGTTGAACTTTGCACGTGTAAGAGTAAGCTCAAGGTGCTTGGGACCTGTAGCATCAGCTGTGATAAAGGGAAGGCTTATTGCAGATGTTGTAACGCCTGAAAGCTCAATCTTAGCCTTTTCTGCAGCTTCCTTAAGTCTCTGCATAGCCATTTTGTCTCCGCGAAGGTCAATGCCCTCTGCCTTCTTGAATTCTGCTACGATCCAGTCGATAACTCTCTGGTCGAAGTCATCACCGCCGAGACGGTTGTTACCTGCTGTTGCAAGAATCTCCTGAACGCCGTCGCCCATTTCAATGATTGAAACGTCGAAGGTGCCGCCGCCGAGGTCGTATACCATAACCTTCTGGTCATTTTCCTTGTCAATACCGTAAGCGAGTGCTGCAGCTGTGGG
>JAZNAI010000234.1:0-9168 GCA_045586465.1 Acutalibacteraceae bacterium
TGCTTAAAAAGCGTCTTATATATCCGCCCGATTTCTTTTCACCGATAAAATCGGAGTATTCAATTACGGGAATTGAGTCAATCATAATATCGGGGCGGACGCCTCCGAACTGCTGAAAATATTCGTAGGAATTTTCGTCGATTATGGGGGCTCCCGTCATGGGGTGTACGTTTTTGTCCTGAGTATTATTTACGGGAGGCACGGGAGAGCCGTTTCTGAAAAGGGGCTGACGGCACTTCATACAGAAGGCGTCATTTCCGTAATTAAGTGCGTTGCAATGAGGACATACTATTGCGCTTTCACCGTTCTTGAAGGTGTAATTTGTTCCCATAGCCTCGGGAGAGGCAGGCTTTTTCTCTTCCACAGGTCTTAATTCCTCGGGCAATACCCAGGAAAAGCCTTCCTCGTGTAAGGCGGTATTTGCACATTCGCCTTTTTCGTTCCAGCACTCTCTGTGGTGGGGAGAGCCGCACACGGGGCATACTACCGCGTCGTCATTTTCAGTAAACGTGTTATTGCAATGAACACAATTGCATCCTTTGAATCTCATTTCACAACTCCAAAAAAATAATGTTATTATTAAATATATTACTATTCTATACAATTAAACTTAAAAATTCAATAAAAAAGTAAATATTATTGGTTATTTATTTTTTTTGAAATATTTGACAAAATGCAGGAAATTTTATATAATTAATCGGTATGCTATTGATTTCTATTAATTTAAGAGGTGAAATATATGCTTCAGTATGAAGAATTAAGACTTGCTCTTCTTGAGCAGGAGGCTCCCTTAAAGGAGCTTAAGGAGGCTCTCGGTATTGATGCTCTCAAGGAAGAAATAGCTTCTCTTGACGCAGAAACCGCAAACGAAGCCTTCTGGAATGACGTTGCAAATTCCAACAAGGTTCTGCAGAAGCTCGCAGGCCTTAAGAATAAGGTTAAAAAATACGAGGACCTGGTTGCCGATTACGACGACACTCTTACCCTCATTGAAATGAGCAATGAGGAAGAGGACGAAAGTATGCTCGACGAGTGCACCGAAAGCCTTGAAAGAGTAAAGAGCAACATTGAGAATATGACCCTTGAAACACTTCTTTCGGGTCAGTATGACAATAACAATGCCATTCTTACATTCCACGCAGGTGCCGGCGGAACAGAGGCTCAGGACTGGTGCCAGATGCTTTTCAGAATGTACGGTCAGTGGGCAACAAAGCACGGCTTCAAGTTCACGACAGTTGACTTCCTTGACGGTGACGAAGCAGGACTTAAGTCTGCTGTTGTTGTTATTGAGGGTGACAATGCTTACGGCTATCTCAAGAGTGAAATGGGCGTTCACAGACTTGTACGTGTTTCTCCCTTTGACTCCTCGGGCAGAAGACACACTTCATTTGCTTCTCTTGAGGTTATGCCCGAAATTGACGATACAATCGAGGTTGAAATCCGTGAAGAGGATATCACAATGGAAGTGTACCGTGCTTCGGGTGCCGGCGGTCAGAAGGTTAACAAGACCTCATCAGCTGTCCGTCTTATCCACAATCCCACAGGCATCGTTGTTTCCTGTCAGGTTGAAAGAAGCCAGCATCAGAACAGAGAAGTCTGTATGAGAATGGTCAAATCCAAGCTTATTGAAATCAAGGAAAGAGAGCACCTTGAAAGAATTGAGGACATCAAGGGTGTTCAGAAGGAAATCGGCTGGGGCTCACAGATACGCTCCTATGTATTTATGCCCTATACCCTCGCAAAGGACCACAGAACGGGCTTTGAAAACGGTAATATCAACGCTGTTATGGACGGCGAAATCGACGGATTTATCAATGCTTACTTAAAGCAGCAGTCACAGCCCAAGGAAAACTGATTCGCAGTATAATTTATCCCTGTCTTTTCGGAGGCAGGGATATTCTTTTGAAAAAGAAAAACTGAAAATTAACTAAATATTAAAGGATTGTTGCAAGAATGTGACAAAATATGAAAAAACATTTATTAATTGTTCATAAACTTGCACTTATTCTGTAAACACTATGTGATATTATTTTCGTGCAGTGAATACTGCTCTAAATTCAATTATTCCTTTTATTTATTTTCTCTTCCCCAAAAAGGAAAGGTCCGACCTATGCGTCGGACCTTTCCTTTTTATGTTAATTATATTTTACGGCTTTCTGATGCTGAAGTTAAGTCCCAGGGCGAGGACGGAGAGGACAAGAAGCATTATGAAGGGAGCAACGTAACTTCCCGTATTTGTAAGAAGTGTACTTGAAAACGTTGCAAAGAAGGATGCGAAAATGAGGTTGAAATTCATAATGCTGTAGTTTGTTGCGAAGCTCTTTTTGCCGTAGAATGCCATAGTAAAGGCAGAGGTTACCGTGGGGCAGGAGCCGTAGGATATGCCCGTAAGGCAAAGACCTGCTATACAAAGGGGAAGCGACGAGGAAACAACTGCAGTAAGTGTGACAGCGGCCGCAATGATTGTCAGGACATTGGCTGAAATCATTGTGATTTTTCTGCCTGCCTTGTCAAAAAGAATACCCGTAAGTATTCTTCCTACGCCGTTGAAAACTGAGAGCACTCCTACAAGTGTTGTGGCAAGTGAGGGGGCGGCATCAACGGAAAGCATAAGGTCTCTTGCGAAGCTGATGACGCAGTTGCCCACGGCGGTGATGAATGCCATACAGATAAATGCTCTTATAAAGGTAAAGCTTTTTACCATCTGTAAGGGTGTGAAATCAACGGCTTCAAAGCTTTCTGCCTTTGCAGAGCTTGTGATTTTAGCTTGGGGAAGCACCGTGTCCTCAGAGGGTTTTTTAAGAATGAAGCCTGAAGAAATAATCACAGCGGCGGTGATTAAGCCTAAGAGAATATAGGTTTTCGTAACACCGATGCTTTCATTTCCGAAAAGGGAGCTTATGATGTTACCGAGAAGCAGTGTGCTGACACCGAAGCCCATCATAAGAAGACCTGAGCTGAATCCCTTTTTGTCGGGGAGCCAGGCGTTAACGGTGGAAACGGTTACGTTATAGGAAATACCGATACCCGTTGCCGCAAGAAAGCCGTAGGTGATGTAAAGGCCGGGAAGCATATTTTTCGTGAGAAGTCCCGTCAGTACAAAGCCTGCACCGACAAGTGTGCCTGCGGTGATGAGGGTTATTTTTACGCCTGCTTTTTTGTTCATAAGGCTGCCGAAGAAGGCGCCGAGACAGAAAAAGCACATTGTTACGGTGAAGTTAAGTGCAAGGGCGGAATCCGTCCAGCCGAAATCCTCCTTAAAGGGGACTTTAAGTATTGACCAGGCATATAAAACACCCGAAAAAAGCATTGAAACTACACCTGTAAAAAGGTAAATGCTGCGTTTTTTCAGAACTGCGGCAGTTTGCATTATTATGTTTCCTTTACTTATTCTATAAAATCATTATCCCTGAACTGAAGGGCATAGAGGTCCTTATATGTACCGCCAAGTTCAATCAGCTCCTCGTGGGTGCCTCTTTCCTTTATTTCACCGTCAATAACAACTGCAATTTCGTCTGCGTTTCTGATAGTGGAAAGGCGGTGTGCTACAACAAGGGTTGTTCTGCCCTTGCAAAGCTCGTCGAGGGCCTCCTGAATGAGCACCTCCGTGGTGTTATCAAGTGCACTTGTGGCTTCGTCGAGAATAAGGATTGCAGGGTCCTTGAGGAAAACTCTTGCGATACTCAGTCTCTGCTTCTGACCGCCCGAAAGACGTACGCCTCTTTCACCTATTTCGGTGTCGTAGCCGTTGGGAAGAGTCATTACGTAGTCGTGGATATTTGCTTTCTTTGCGGCTTCAATTACCTCTTCATCGGTGGCATCGGGTCTGCCGTAAAGAATATTGTCCTTGATTGAGCCTACGAAAAGGAAAACGTCCTGCTGTACGATACCGATGTTGCGTCTGAGAGACTCGAGGGTGATATCCCTTATGTCCGTGCCGTCAATAAGAATAGCGCCGCCCGTTTCATCCTTAAGCTTGTAGAAATTCGGGAGCAGATGGCAGATTGTGGTTTTACCGCCGCCGGAGGGACCGACAAGTGCTAATTTTCTGCCCTTGGGAAGGTGCATATTCACATTTTTAAGCACGTCCGAATTGTCGCCGTAAGCGTAGGTTACGTTTCTGAATTCGATTTCACCCTTGACATCTTCAAGCTCCTTTGCGTTTTCTCTGTCCTCTTCGGGCTCCTCCTCCATAACCTCAACAAAGCGTCTGAAGCCGCTGGTGCCGTTCTGGAACTGCTCCATAAAGCCGATAAGTGTGTTTACGGGGCCTAAGAAAAGGTTTACTGAAACGATAAAGGTGGAATAATCACCGAAGGAGATTCTTCCCGAATAAAGGAAAAGACCGCCTGCTATGAGAATAAATACATTGAATACGTCCGTAACAAAGGTTGTTGAGGAATGAAAGCGTGCCATTGCGGAATAAGCTCTGCCTGAGGAATTTACAAAGGAATCATCGCCTACGGTGAACTTTTCAACCTCCTTTTCGGAGTTGGTGTAAGCCTTTGTAACACGTATACCCGTAATACTGCTTTCAACGGATGCGTTTATGATTGCATTACTTTTTCTTCTGTCGTCAAATGCCTGCTTCATAGCACGTCTGCAGTAGAAGGTTACAACCACAAGCACGGGCACGCAAAGGAAGATTATAAGGGTAAGAATCCAGTCAATTGAAAGAAGATAAGAAAAGGAAAGAATAATCATCACGGAGCTTATGAGAAGATTCTCGGGACCGTGGTGGGCAAGCTCGCAGACCTCGAAAAGGTCGCTGGTGATTCGGGTCATAATTTTACCCGTTTCGTTATTATCGTAAAACTTAAAGGGGAGCTTCTGCAGGTGGCGGAATAAATCCTTTCTCATCTGTGACTGCATTTTAACGCCGATAATATGTCCGTAGTAGTCAACAAAATAACGAAGACCCATACGAAGGGCATAAAGGGCAAGGACAACTATGCCTGCAATAACAATGGTGGAATACATTTTTTCGGGTATGTATTCGTTTAACATCTTGTTTGTTACTATGGGGTACACCATACCTATTACCGAAATAAGAAGGGAAGCGCCCATATCAAGAATCAGCATTTTTTTGTGAGGCCTATAGTAGCTCAGAAAACGTTTCAGCATTTTTTATTCTCTCTTTCCGATAAAAATACACAATAATTATAAATCATCAGGGCAGAGGTTTTCAAGCGGAAATATATAAGGTTTTTTAATTTATTAAATATATAGGCAAAATGATTGGGAAAAAGTGTATTTTTCCTTTACAAACGAGGGAAAATAAGGCATAATATATGGGTATGCGAAAAAATTTTCGGAAAATAAAAATTTTTTACAAAAAAATGTGACCTTTTCCTTTTCTCAGACGTATTACAGACAGGAGGCAGTCAGGTGGGAAGAACTCCGAAGCCCGATTCCGACATCGGAAAGGCTTATGAAAGGTATTCCGATATGCTTTACAGAATCGCTCTTTTAGAGCTTCGTAATCATGAGGATGCTATGGACGCTGTGCAGGACGTATTTCTGAAATATATGCAGAAGAACGTGCTGTTTTCCTCCGAGGAGCACGAAAAGGCGTGGTTTATCAGGTCGACAATAAACCGCTGCCGTGACATTTACCGTAAGAACTCCGTGAGAAATCACGAGGATATATCGGAAATGGAGAACCTTGTTGCATCAGAAGAGGTTTCTGATGAGACCAAGGAGGTGCTTTGGGCGGTAGAGCAGCTTCCGGAGAAGCTTAAAAGCGTTGTGGTATTACACTACCTTGAAGGGTTAAGTGTTGAAATGACCGCAAAATCACTTAAAATTTCATCCTCCGCGGTGAAAATGAGACTGTCCAGAGGCAGAGAAATGCTGAAAGATATTCTTGAGAAGGAGGAGTTCAATGTTTAACGACAGAGTAAGGGCTGAATATCAGTCAATAAAGGCTCCCGAAGAGCTTTACGAGCGTATATTGAACACCGACCGACCCGGGGAAAAGAAAGCTGTTGTTATTTCTTTCAGAAAATATGCGGCATTAGCTGCTGCTCTTGCTGTTATAATCTGCAGTGCATTTATTCTTACAGGCAGAGGCGCTGCTCCCGATATTTATCTCGGCAGCGAAAAACTGACAGGAGAAATCACTCTTACAAGTGAAAACAATGACGGCATAATGCTCGCAAGAACGGGCAGAGAAATCGGCTGTGAAATGACTCTCCGCTTAAAGAAGGATACGGAGGTCTTTGCAGTAAACGGGATTTTGCTTTCGGATTCCGGTGAGGTTATTCTTGCAGAGGGAGAGAAAAGGACCTTTTCTGAGCCTTTGCAGTGCAAATGGCTTGTGCCTGATGCCGACAGGGAAGCGGCTTATGAATTAAGCCTTTCCGATAAAAAGGGCACGTATACAATTAATCTGTACTTTGACAAACAGACTGACAGCTGGACGGTCTCTTTGACAAAATAAAAAAACAAACATAACAAAAGGAGAAAATCAAAATGAAAAAAGTAATCGCTATCGTTCTCGCTCTCGTTGTAGTTATCGGTCTTGTAGCTTGCGCTACAGTTGGCGGCAACAACGACGAAACAACAACTCTTGAAGAAACAACTATCGCAGCAACAGTTGCTAACACATTTGCAGAGGCTTTCAAGGCAGAGGCTGCTAAGGAAGGCGCAACAGCAAACACAATCGCTACAGCTCTTTCCACAAACGAGCTCGTTGCATTTATGCCCATGGTTCAGGATATGGAAGCTGGCTATCTTGCAGGTTTCTCCGCTGACATCACAGGCTTCAAGGCTTGCACAGCATTCGTTCCCATGATCGGCACAATCCCCTTCGTAAGCTATGTTTTCGAGCTTGAAGCAGACGCTGACAAGGATGCATTCGTTGCAACTCTTAAGGACAACGCAAACCTTCGTTGGAACATCTGCACAGCTGCTGAAGAAATGGTAGTTGAAACAGTTGATAACTTCGTATTCTTCGTAATGGCTCCTCTTTCCTTCGAACAGCCCGAGGCTGAAGGCGAAGGTGAAGTTGAAGGCGGCGACATCGGCGGTATGGAAGGCGAGCTTGACGGCCCCGCAGCATTCGACCCCGAAGCTGAAACAGCTGAAGAAACAACAGTTGAAGAAACAACAGCTGCTTAAGAGGTTGTTTTATACAAACTTTCAAAGAGAAGGAGCTGAAAATCAGCTCCTTTTTTTACTGCGAAATCACAATTTTTCAGGGAAAAACGCACGCAAATTCCGGTAGGGGCGGGGTTGCCCCGCCCGACTTAAAGCTTTTGTAGCTTTTTACAATAAAAAATTACATCCCTGTTAAACGGGAGGGGAGACCCCTCCCCTACGATGTTAAATGCACGGCTCTGCCTCGGAGCTGATTGCATCTGACCTGAAGTTTATGGTTTTATCCGGGAGTGTTTAAATGTTATTTTCGAGTATTTCATTTTTATATTTTTTCCTGCCTGCGGTGCTTCTGCTGTACGCTGTAGTGCCGAAGGTGCTTAAGAACTCGGTTCTTCTGGTTTCGGGTCTTGTTTTTTACGCCTGGGGTGAGCCCAGATACGTAGTAATTATGGTAATATCCATACTTGTAGGCTACGTTTTCGGACTTTTAATCGAAAAATTCCGAGGAAAGAAGCTTTCCAAGGTGTTTATGATAATGTCCGTCTGTGTGGACCTGGGACTTTTAGTATATTTCAAATACGTTGATTTCTTTATTGATAATTTCAATGCCGTGACAGGCCTTGGTATTCCGCTTCTGAGAATTGCACTTCCCATAGGTATCAGCTTCTATACCTTCCAGATTTTAAGCTATACCGTTGACGTTTACAGAGGGGATGTGCCTGCACAGAAGAATCCCGTGACTCTCGGTGCATATATCACAATGTTCCCTCAGCTCATTGCAGCTCCCATTGTGCGTTACTCCGATGTTGAAAGAGAGCTCAGAGAGAGAAAGCATACTCTTCAGAAAATCTATGAAGGCATTCTCCGTTTCACTGTAGGCTTCGGCAAGAAGATTCTCGTTGCAAATGCCCTCGGTGAGCTTTGTGAGAATTTCAAGGCAACCGACGAAAAGACGGTGCTTTACTACTGGCTTTACGCTATAGCCTTCTCCCTTCATATCTATTTTGACTTCTCGGGCTACAGCGATATGGCAATAGGTCTCGGAAAAATCTTCGGCTTTACCTTTATGGAAAACTTCAACTACCCTTACATTTCAAAGAGTGTAACGGAGTTCTGGAGAAGATGGCATATGTCTCTCGGGCAATGGTTCAGAGACTACGTGTATATCCCTATGGGCGGAAACAGAGTGGGCACACTCAAGCACTTAAGAAATATCTTTACGGTGTGGTTCTTAACGGGCTTCTGGCACGGTGCCGACTGGAATTTCATTGTATGGGGACTTTATTTCGCAGTTCTTCTTACCCTCGAAAAAATGTTCCTCGGTAAATATCTCAAAAAAAGCAAGGTTCTTTCCCGTGTGTATGTCCTTTTCCTTATTGCAATAAGCTTCGTTATCTTCAATGCCGCAGGTATGGGTGAGGCTATGCAGTATATAGGCGGTATGTTCGGTATAGGCGCTACGGGTCTTGCAGGCACAGAATGGCTTTATTCATTAAGAAGCTTTGCGCTGATTCTTGCGGCAGCATGTATCGGTGCTACACCCGTGCCTAAGCTCATAGTAAAGAAAATGAACGAAACAAAGGCAGGAAAAATTGCGGTTGATATTCTTTCTCCCGTGTTTGCCGTGGGTATTCTCGTGCTTTGCACGGCTTACCTTGTTGACGGCTCCTTCAATCCCTTCCTTTACTTCAGATTTTAACAGGAGGCTGAGAATATGAAAGAAAAGCTTAAGTATATTATCACTATAGTATTATCAGCCGCCATTATTTTCGGCTTCTCCGCATGGTTTCTGCTTAAAGCTCCCACGGAGTATTCCGATTCCGAAAGAAGAGCGCTGAAGCTTCTTCCCGATTTCAGCATTGAAGACGTGCTTTCGGGTAAATATATGAGTGATTTTGAGGATGCGTCCCCCGACCAGTTCCCTCTGCGTGATTTGTTCAGAAGCATAAAGGCTTATGCTTCCGAGTACCTTTTCTTCAGAATGGATAACAATAAAATATTTCAGGCTGACGGTCATCTTTCAAAGCTCGAATATCCCCTGAAGGATGATATGATAGACTATGCAGG
>JAZNAI010000235.1:0-6503 GCA_045586465.1 Acutalibacteraceae bacterium
GTACTGCTTGAAGTAGTAGGGGAAGTCAGCTGAGATAACGTCTGCTCCTGCACCGAAGCCTACGCAATGGATGCCTGCTTCGCAAAGCCAGATTTCATCGGCAGCTTCATTGTCGGGATCGAAACGGAAGCGGTGAAGCTCTCCGTCAAAGGTGATAGGCTCACGCTTGTCGTAGATAAGCTCACTTGCATCAACACTACCATAGTAGAGAGAGCCTGTTTCCATATCGTTAACAGCTGTCATAACGCAGTCAGCTACAACGTTGTAGAGATTTTCCATAAACTTAAGGTTCTTACCGCCGACATAAAGGTCAAGGTCAGCACCGATAAAGCTTAATGCGGGATTAGCAATAATTGCGGGTACAAGGGGAGCACCCATACCGAGAATGTCAATTGCTGAATGCTGATGAAGAGCGGAAATGTTAATGCTGATGATGTTGTTTTCTTCAGCAAAGTCCTTGAGTCTGTTTCTGATTTCAAGAACATCGCCTCTTGCAAAACCGTAGCCGTCAAGAACTGCCTGAACCACAATTCCGCTTGTGCCGTCGGAAAGAGCATAAACGCTCACGCCCTGGTCATCAATAACAGCTGTGGGAACTCTGCCGGCAATGGGTTCAAGTGTACCTGCCATATAGTAGCTGCCGTCGAAAATATCAAGACCTTCAAGAAGTGAGCCGTAGGCATAGCCTGCACTCCACTGTGCACCTGCCTTTACCTCGGTGTCAAAGGTCTCTTCTCCGGGCATATAGCCGTCGGGAGAAACGTAGCTGTCGTACTCCTGCCATCTGTCGCCGAAGTTGAGGCCGGGGATAAGCAGGTTAAGTACCTTACCGAGATAGAAAACCATTTTGTCAACAAGCTGATAGAATGTTGCTTCGATTTTTGCTCCGATGCCTTCGGAAGGATCAACCTTAGATGCTGCAGATGCAGGTACTGCCATTGTAAGCATTACAAATACAACTGCAAGCACAAGAGCTAAAATTCTTTTTGCTTTTTTCATTGTTTATTCCTCCAGTTTATTTATTAATCTGACTTCGCAGTATTAACCTTATTCATAAGAAGCCTGAAATTCTCTGCAATAATTTCAGCAGTTTCAGGTCCCATAGAGTTTGTTTCCTCGTAATGTCTTCTGCCGAAACGGTCAATTGCCCTATCGAGGTAAGGTGTATCGTCATTCAGCATAAAGTCATTGGGGGGAAGCACGTAGCCCAATTCATCGTTTGCAAGACCGAAAATGAGCAGGTCATCATCGTCTGCAATTTCTACAAGAGGCTCGGGATTTATGTCGGGGGAGAGGCCTTCTGCCGATTCCTCCTCCGAAAGATAACCGCCGTAAGCAAGTTCGGGGAACAATTCACAGGGAACCATAAGAATCTTGAGGTCATCTATTTCAAAATAGCTGATTTCGGACTTAAGAGCCTTTTTATCGGAGTAGGGGATTTTATATGCATCTGCATTGAGAAGTCCTATCTGACAGGCAATTGTCAGTACGGGATTTTCTACGGGTACATAAAACTCCTGCTTGATATAGCTTATCCTCGGTTCCAGCTTCTTTTCCTTTTTGATGGAAAGGGCATAATCCGCAAGCTTGTAGCCGATGTTTCTTGTGGATTCAAGAAGACGGTTCTCTTTTCTTAATCTGTCCTCGTCCTCAATTTCCATACTTATCATACCGCCCATGGCACCGACGCCGTAAATGGTTTCCGCACCTGTTTCGTTTCTGATTTTTTCACGCAAGTAGCAAGGAAAGTCTGCACTTACAAGTGAATTACAGCCCTGAAGAGACTCGGAATGAGAAGCAAAATTCAGGAAATATATTTCTCTTGTTCCGTCATTGGGAACAAAACGAAGACGTGTGAGTGTCTTTGAATACACAACGGGAGTTCTTATGTCCTCCTGCATATCAGGTACTTCAATTCTGCCGAGATAAAGCTTTCCCTCCCGGCGGTCTCTGTAAGCCATACCTGCAGCGGTAATTACGGCGTTGAACAGAATTGTCATAAACTTTCTGTCCTTGCCTGTATGGGGAAGCCTGCCCCAGATACCCATAGTATCAATACCTGCGTGGTTGTGTGTGCTCATAATTGTAATAGTCTGACAGCCCGTGATTTCCTTGAATTCAACGAGAGCCTTTTTAAGTGCATTTACGTCCTTATTGAGAAGACCGACAATATCAAGGGAAACGAAAAGATGTCCGCCCTTGCCTGAGTTATCGTCAAGCCATAATGCGTGTGCATACTGAGGATCAATAACTCCCTTTGCGGGATTATTTTCACCGTAGCCTGCAATGTAGTATTTTTTCGTTTTTATATCATCGGGAAGCATTACAGCCTTGCCGAAGCCTGCTGTGAAATATTTAGCTTCTGCTTTTTCGGTATAGTTGAATTCGCTTTCGGGAATAGGCTCTGTGTAGCCGTATTTACCTATTTTTGTGATGCCCTTAAGGGCAGAGGATGCAAGCTTTGAAAAATCCATTCTTATACCCCCAGTTCGTCTTTCATTTCCATAAATGCTTTTATGATTGTTGAGCCGGTATTTTTTCCGATACCGATAAGCTCGTGATAGTGATTTCCGAATTCACCGAGAACATAGTCGTTATCGGGAACGATATATCCTATAGCATCATTTGCAAGACCGAAGGCAACAAGGTCACGGTTGAAAATTTCCGTAAGGGGAGGATAGGGGAAATCCATCTCGTTAAAGGAGCCTTCTGCCTTGAGAGATTCGCCGCCCGTAAGAAGGTCTGCACAGAATTCACCGGGAACAAGGACTATATTGAGGTTCTTACCTATCTGCATAAAGCCGATTTCGGTTACAACCGTATAAGTGCCGTCCTTTTCGTGAAGCACCTTATAGGATACGAGGTTCAATTTTCCGACTATTTTTATGAGGGGATTCGTGACCGCAAGGGGCACTTCCTTTATCCTTACATTAAGTAATGGAGCTACGGAAGTTTCCTTAACGGGAGTCCAGTTCTCACACCAGAGTGAATAAGTACAGCCGTTTGACTCGGAATCCTTTATTTCTGCCTCAATTTCTTTTTCGTTATATAAGACGGGATCTGCCTTTATCTCTTCCTCAGTTTTGGTAAGAGAAAGAACGATTTTTCCTAACTCTCTTCCGAATCTTATGGATTTATCGTATCTGTGGGGGAGTGTAACACCGTCGTCCGTTGCGCCGCAGGACATATAGATGGCGCATATCGCACCATTGAAGAACATAAAGTTTGCGCCTGCTTTGTTGACTGTCTCACCCATATAGTAGATGTATTCACCGCAGAGATCGTGTCCCGAGCCGTGTCCGTCAGATGTGGGAAGACCTGCAACGTCGGGATGTGCGCCCATTGTTGCAATTACCGTAGGTGTTTTTTCTGCATCGTCGGGAGTGAATATCAGTCTTGTAATTGTTGTTACAAGGCTTGTTGCTGATTTTCTGTTTTTGTTGTTGAAATATGTGTCTCCGATATCCTTCTGTGCGAGAGTCATAGTACCGGGAACCATATCCTCATAGGCTTTAAGAAGACCTTCTGCAACCTTTGAAGCCAGAGCATTCATAAATTCGCTGTCGGCACCGCTTAAGTAAGTGCCCCTGCCCTTTTTGTTCTTTTTCTTGTTATGAAGAACCTTAGAAAGGGTATCTGTCCAAAGTCCCTGAGTGTCTACGCAGGAATGTGCGTGTGTTGAAAATACGTTGACAGATGCAATTTTGGCTTCGGGGTGTGCATATTTCATAAGGTCAGAGAAGCGTCTTCTTATGAGCTTTATATCTGCATTTCCCGTGCCGATACAGTCAATAGTTGCAAAGAATGATGTGCCGCTGCCGGAATTGTCGTCAAGTGCAATAATTCTTGCCTGCATCTTGTCGATTATCTTCTGAATACGGTTATTGAATCCGTTATCGGGAGTAAGATAACCGCCGAGGTAGTAATCCTTTTCGGCATAGTCATAGGGAGTAAGGTCAGCTATGGCATAACCGAGACTCCAGTATGCATTTTTTGCAGGTGTTTTACGGAATTTTTCTGTGCCCTTATAGAAATATCTGCTGTCATAATCGGCGGCGTTTATAAAAAGGGGACCGTCGTTCAGTGAATCGGCAAAATTTCCCAAGAGCTTATTGATTGTCTTTTCCGTAAAACGTACAAATTTTTTCGATGAAAAAAAATCTGACATTCTATTTTCTCTCCTTATAGAAGCCGCTTATTTTACGGCTGTGTTTTCCTGGTTTCTGTAAACAACAAATTTGCAGAAAAGATATTCTGTTATCATATTGCAGGCCATTGTTACTGCGAGGACAATGTATTCAATTGCAGGTACGTCGGGGAAACGTCCCGTAAAATAGTTTCCGAGAATTGTGGAAACAGGTGTGAATACAACATAGAAGCCAAGCACTTTAAGCATTGCAACGGGAATATTTGCTGCAGATTTGAAGGTGAACTTTCTGTTGAAGGTGAAATTCCAGATAACAGAAAGCAAAAGTGCAATAAGATAAATGGGACCGTATTCGTTGGTCATTATTTTGCCGAAGGCTTCATTTTCCGTAATGAGATTCTGCATAAACTGAGTTTTAAGTAAAACCTCGTTCATAAGCGTGAAGCTTCCTATCTGAATAATGCCGGCAGATGCGGAAAAGAGTGCGAATTTTATGAATTGGAATATGTTTGTTTTATTGCTGTTTTCAGCCACAATAATCCTTCTTTCCCATTTTTTATGATTTTAACATATTTTATTGTGATTTGCAATAGAAAGGTTGTTGCTAAATCCGTTTTTTTGTGGTATTATAACAAACAAAGAATTGTGGGGTGTAAAAAATGAATGATTATCCTCTTTTTGTCGGAAAAAACTGCGAGGCTTTCAAAAACTTTTATGATGATGAGTCTCAGTTCAGTAATATGAAGGATGGAAGAATTCCGTCTCTTCTCAGCATAAAAAACGGAAAATACAAGGGCAATGTTATTGCTGCGGCAGATAAGGCATCCTGCGGTGCGGACTGGGGATTTATTGAAATTGCCGTAAGAATAAGTGAAGATAACGGCAAAAGCTTTTCACCAATGAAGACGGTTTTCACCCCTCCCGTAAGAAAATATCCCTTTGACGGAGATGAGTATACCTCTGCCTTCGCTATTGATCCTCTTATGATGGAAACGGATAGCGGTAAAGTAATTATGCTTGTCGATTTTTATCCCGAGTGCAAAGGTCTTCACGCTGCAAGGCTTCTTGAGAAGGGAAGCGGATATGTGAGTACTGACAAGGGATTTGCACTGAAGCTCTACCCCGGTAAAACGAAGCTTGACGGTATGCTTGTAAGAAAAGGCAAGGAATATACTTTACGGCCTGATGGCTTTGTTTATGCTCCCGACGGCAGAAAAACAAGGTTTTATGTGCCGAAAAAGCACTCTGCCGAGCACGGATTTTCCACTATCGGCGATATGTATTACTGTTACGGTGAAAAGCCTCAGTATCTTGATGTAGCTCCGCCTCTTATTCCCGAAAGCGTTTTCGGGGAAGACGTTTACGTCGGCAATATTTTCGTAGGCAAGGGTAAGCCTGTCTTTAACGAGAAGAAAATTGATTTTGTTCAGAAAAAGAAGGTTTTTGATGATAACGGAAATCTTCTTTGTGTTGAAACGTCACCGGCTCCCTTAAGAGCGCCGATGCTGTCCTACATATTTATGCTTGAAAGTGAGGACGGCGGAAAAACCTTTTCTCAGCCCGTTGATATAACACCTTACTATAAAAAAGATTCCGACGGTGTATTCCTCGGCGTAGGCCCCGGTGTGGGCATTACCCTTAAAAACGAAAAATGCAGGGGCAGAGTACTTGCTCCTTGCTATATCCTCAATAAAGCTCTTGTTCTTATAAGTGATGACGACGGAAAAACGTGGAGAAGAAACAAGGGTGGATTCTGCGAAAATATAGATGAGTGTCAGCTTGTTGAAATGCCCGACGGAAAGGTTTTCTGCTTCGGAAGGCCCAAGGGCGGCGGAAAGCTTCCTTTGAGTGTATCCGATGACGGGGGAGAGACCTTCAGAAAGCTCCCTGCGGTTGCCCCTGAGACACCTCAGTGTCAGCGCTCCGTGATAAATATTCCCGAAAGCTTTATTCTGCCTGATAATCTTGAAAATGACGGAAGATTTATTCTTCTTGCGGCTGCTACGGGACACGGCGGAAAGGACAGAACAAGAACCGAGGGTAAGGTTTTCCTCGGAAGAATTGACGGTGAAGAGGTAAAATGGATTAAAAGCTACGACATCACCGATAAGGAAAAATATGCTTCTTTTGAAAAGTATGCAGATTTTTATGCATATTCCTGTCTTTGCTGTATGGAGGATAATACCGTAGGACTTCTTTATGAGGCATATCCCTCCGGGTATATGACATTTGCTAAATTTACTCTGTAAAGAAATCAGGCACCCGTCGGCTGGCGGGTGCCTTTAATTTTAGTCCTCAAGCTCTATTTTCCAGAAAACAATCTGTTTTCTCTTATATGTATAGGTAATGTAGAGTG
>JAZNAI010000236.1:0-15073 GCA_045586465.1 Acutalibacteraceae bacterium
AGACCCCGCCCCTACCGAAAAGGTGCCTCACGGGTATAAACTTCTTAACTTTTACCTTTTACTTTTTACCTCATTCTACCCCTCCCCTACATGAAAGGTTCAATTCATTATGACAAGCACACTCTCAGCGGAAAAGAAAAGCTCCATCGTAAGGATTCTCAGTTTTCTTTGTCCGCTTATTTATTTTGCAAGCTATATGACGAGGAAAAATTATTCCATCGTTATGGCTGACATCATCATAAGCGAGGGCATTTCCAATGCCGACGCTTCTCTTGCCGCCACGCTGTCCCTTATTTCCTACGGTGTGGGACAGATTATAAGCGGAATCCTCGGTGACAAATTCAAGCCCCAGAACATCATCCTCTGCGGACTGACCTTAACCACCGCAATGAACCTTGCAATGCCCCTTACTGATGACTTTACCCTCAGAAGCATTATATGGTTCATAAACGGCTTCGCTCAGTCTATGCTGTGGCCGCCCCTTGTACGTATTATGGCAGAGACTATGGATTCAGCCACCTATAACAAGGTCTGCACCAACGTAAACGTGGCAGGAATTTCGGGCACGGTGCTCCTTTACATCACAGCATCGGCTATATGGATTAAGTACTTTAACTGGAAATACGTTTTCTTCTCCTCTGCCCTTGTAAGCGGTGTCATTGCAATTATATGGGTAATAGGCTTTTCAAAGGCAACAAAGGGCACGGAGCTTTTCAAGAGCGCAAAGGGCAAAACCGCAGAGAAAAAACAGAGCACCCTCAGTCTGAAGGCTCTTCTTATGTCGGGCTTTATCCTTATTGCCGTTGCAATTATCTGTCAGGGAGCCCTTCGTGACGGCATTACGGACTGGGTGCCCACCTTCATTATCAACACCTTCTCCCTTGAAAGCGGAAGTGCTATTCTGAAGTCCGTTATAATCCCCGTTTTCAGCGTTATAAGCGTAAAGCTTGTGGGAATTATCAACGGAAAATTCGTCAAGGACGAGGTAAAGGCAGGCACAATTACCTTTTTTACAGGAGCCTTGGGCTGTCTTCTTCTCCTTTTTATCTACAAGGAAAATCAGTATATAACCCTCATTCTTGCCGCAATCATCACCTGCTTTATGCACGGTGTAAACTACTTCCTTATCTGTATTGTGCCTGCACGCTTTGAAAAATACAATGCCGTGTCCACAATGTCGGGTATCATCAACTCCCTTACCTATGTAGGCTCTGCCGCCGCAACCTACGGCTTCGGTGCGGTAAGCGATAACTTCGGCTGGAATACCGTGCTTGTTTCCTGGGTAATTGTGGCAGTAATCGGTACAGCTGCAGGTCTTTTTGCAATTAAGCCCTGGCGCAGATTCGTTGCGGAATGAGCAGCTTCATTAAGACTCCGAGCCTTCCCGAAAAGCGTGTCACCCTTGCCGCCGCAGGTAATTACCCCGAAATAATTTCTGCCCTTGAGGGTATCGGAATCAATACAATTTCTTTTGAATCTGAAATTTTACCCGACGAGGTGTCCCGTCATCAGGATATGCTTTTATGCCACACGGGAGAAAATAAAATTTTCCTCTCCCCCGAATTCACCCCCGACATTCTTACAAAGGAAGGCTTTTCGGTACAAACGGCAAGAAAAATCGGCACCGCTTACCCCGAGGATGTTAAATTAAACGTTGCCGTAAGTAAGGATTTCTTTATTTATAATCCGAAAACCGCAGACAATGCCCTTATAAATGAGCTTTGTCTCTCAGGAAAAAAAGGCATACCGACAAAACAGGGCTACACAAAATGCTCCGTCTGCTTCGTCACGGGAAATGCCCTTATAACCGATGACCCCTCGGTTTATGAGGCACTTAAGGGCACCGCTCTTCATACTCTTTTAATTTCAAAGGGAGACGTTTATCTGTCGGATGCACATTACGGCTTCCTCGGAGGAGCAACGGGCAAAATTGACAGCACCACCCTTGCCGTCACGGGCTCTCTTCAATACCACCGGGACGGTGAAAAAATAAAGGCTTTCTGCCACACGCACGGAGTTTCAGTCCTCGAGCTCACCGACGGCAAAATAATTGATATCGGCGGAATCTTACCTCTTATATCATAATTTTCAGAAGTAATTTGCCATTTATACCCGTAGGGGAGGGGTCTCCCCTCCCGTAACATAACTTCTGTAACTTTATTCTGTAAAATTACAACCCTTTTGAACGGGCGGGGAAACCCCGCCCCTACGATACATAAGACGAATTACATCGTTAAATTATGATTACGGAGGTAAGCTTAAATGTTTTCTTTAGGCTTTGACATAGGCGGTACAAAATGTGCCGTGATTTTAGGCAGGGGTGAAATGCCCGAAAAACCCGGGGACTTAATAATTGACAAAATCGCCTTCCCCACAAACGTCGGGAGGGGCTGGAGAGCGATAACCGACGAAATGATAAGCTCTGCCGACACCCTTCTTTCCCGTCACGGCATAACCGACCCGAAGAATGAGCTTGTGGGAATCGGAATCAGCTGCGGCGGACCTCTTGACAGCAAAAAGGGTACAATCAACTGTCCTCCGAATCTTCCCGATTGGGATAACGTTCCCATCTGCGATATGTTTTATGAGCACTTCGGAATCCGCCCCAATTTACAGAACGATGCCAATGCCTGCGCCGTTGCCGAGTGGAAATTCGGTTCAGGGCACGGCACGGAAAATATGATTTTTCTGACCTTCGGCACGGGAATGGGTGCAGGACTTATTCTTGACGGAAAGCTCTATTCGGGCACAAACGATATGGCAGGTGAGGTAGGCCACATCCGCCTTTCCCCCGACGGTCCCGAGGGCTACGGAAAGGAAGGCTCCTTCGAGGGCTTCTGCTCAGGCGGAGGAATAAAAAGGCTCGGCGAAATGATGATAGAAAAAGCCCGTCTTGAGGGTATCGAAAGTGTGCTTTTCTCTGAAACGGAAATCACCGCAAAAGCAATTGCAATTGCCGCAAAAAGCGGTGATGCACTCGCAAAGAAAATCTATGATACCTGCGCAGAAAAGCTCGGAATGGGTCTCAGCATCTTAATTGATATATTAAACCCCGAGGCAATTGTTATCGGAAGCATTTATTCCAGAAGCCGTGAGCTTTTTGATGATATAATTAATAATGTAATAAATAAAGAGGCGCTGAGCTACTCACGAAGGGTATGTAAGATTTTACCTGCCGCCCTGGGGGAGAGCATAGGTGACTATGCCGCTTTAGGACTTGCTTTTTAAGGAGATACAAAAATGAACACACCTGAAATGATTCTTGATAAATTATATAAGGACTACCCTGCCCTTGAGGGAAACCGTGAAGACATCAAAAAGGCATTCTCCCTCCTCTTAAAATGTGCCGAAAACGGTGCCTTCGTTTACTGCTGCGGAAACGGCGGCTCTGCTGCTGACTCCGAGCACATTACGGGTGAATTAATGAAGGGCTTTATCTTAAAAAGACCTCTTTCAGCCGAAGAAAAAGCACGCTTTGACGGCATTGAAAACGGGGATGAAATTGCTGTGAAGCTGCAGAAGGGTATACGCTGTATCTCCCTTGTAAGCCAGTCAGGGCTTATTTCAGCATTTGCAAATGACATTGACCCGTCCTTAGTTTTTGCTCAGCAGGTATATGCTTATGCCAAAAGTGAACACGACGTGCTCATTGCCCTTTCTACCTCGGGAAATTCCCTTAACGTTGTAAATGCAGTAAAGGCGGCAAAGGCGGTAGGAATAAAGACCCTTTCAATTACGGGAGAGAAAGAAAGCAAGCTCTCCGCTTATTCGGACGTTACAATAAAGCTTCCCACAACGGTGACCTACGAAATCCAGGAGCTGACCCTTCCCGTATACCACGCACTCTGCGCCGCAGTCGAAGCGGCAATGTTTACGGAGTAATGCCCTCTGAGGCACTGAATCCGCCGCATTTTGTAGGGGAGGCTCCCACGGCGTCCCGTTCAAAAGGGTTCATTCTCCGTGTAGGGGACGACAACCCTGGCGTCCCGCCCTGATGAAATTTGCAATATCCGTATAAATTTCCGTAGTACACAAAATGCACCTTACATTGTAGGGGTCGGCGTCCCCGACGACCCGCAATGATGAAATGTTAATTTTATACATTAATTTCTGTGGTATATAAGAATGTGCCTCTCAGTGTCATAAATTCTGTAATTTGAATTTCTGCCTGCGGGATGTCGAGGACGCCATCCCCTACAAGCTGACAGCAGATTTTATTGTTCTCGGTAAATTTGCATAAAAAGAACGGGTATCGCTCTGATACCCGTTTGTTGTTTTACTGAATACCGAAATTGTTATTGAAGAAATAATATGAATTTGAAGTCATATCCATCTTCTGAAGCATTGTAAGGTACTTCACAACACCGATTGCATCCGTCATCTTGATATCGAAAATTACGTCCATTACGTGACCGTATTTTGCGGCAACGGGAGTGAAGGTATCTGCTGTTACGTAGTACTCAACCGTAAGCGAAGCAGTTACACTGCCTGAGCTCTTCATCTTGATCATACCCTCAAGACCTGCCATTTCCTTTTCAAGAGCATTGAAGCCGCTTGAAACCTCTAATCGCATACTCTCGAGAGTGACATTGTAGTTCTGAGTGTAAATCTTATCGTAAACAGACTCTCCCTTGACGGGCTTTGTGATATCAATGCTCTGTGAAGGAAGAACAAGAGTAATCTTGTAAAGCTCGGGGAAATCGTAAGCCTTGACAGCACTTACGTCATACTCGAACTTGCCTGACTTGAACTTCTCGGGAAGTGCGCTTACGAAATCAACGGTGCTTACTCTTTCAAGCTTTATGCTCTTTACGTCCGCATCGGTAAGTGCGCTTACAAAGTCAGCACCCTTTGAATGGAAGTTAGTCTTGGTAATAAGCCTGTCCACAACTAAGGGCATATATTCCGTTTCGGTGGTCTCGGCAATTTCCTCGCCCTCCATCATACCGGCAAGCGTTCCGCCCATCTGAGGCTCTTCAAAGTGAGAAATATCCTCAAAAATGCCCGTAAAATACTTAATGCCGTCACGGTTGTCCTTAAGACCGTTTACCATATCGTTAAAAGAGGGAAGCTCTGCTTCACAGCCGGGAACGGAGCATTTTACGGTACCCGTTACTCTGACTGTCTTGAATTCGTGGAATTCGGGATGCTCAGGCTCGGGCTCAGGCTCGGGCTCAGGCTCGGGCTCAGGCTCGGGCTCGGGCTCAGGCTCGGGCTCAGGCTCAGGCTCGGGCTCGGGCTCAACTGCCTCGGGGAGCTTCTCAAGTCCTACAGCCGCTCTGAGAATAAGACGGGCATCGGTAGCATCAACGGTATTGTTAAAATCAACGTCAGCCGCCTTTTTTGCAGCTTCTGTGAGAGTGTCAAGTCCTACAGCCGCACGGAGTGCAAGTCTTGCATCTGTGGAATCAACCTTGCCGTTTGCATCAACGTCCCCCACAGTGCCCGCAAGAGCGGACACGGGGAGCATCATAAGACATAAAAGGGTTGCAAGAATAATGCTGATAACAGCCTTAAATTTCATTTTAATTATCCTTTCTGAATTAAGCAGGGAGATAGCCGGGGAATACGTATACATCCTTGGTGTTGGTCTTGGTAATAGTATCCATACTGCCCTTGATTGTAATACCGATACTGATATTCATATCCATTCGCTGATTCATAGTTTCCGTTTCTTCATAAACGGCAATAATGGGCTCGTAGGTTGACTCAAGGAAGTAATAGGTTACCTTACCGTCAGTTGTCAGGTCGTTAAGAGTCATTGTCATGGTCATACCGTCCTCACTTGTCTGCATATAAAGCTTGCCGCTACTGTTCTCCAAATAGTGTGTTGCTGAACAGCTTGCAGGACAATCCTTGCTGTGACCTTCACCGAAGAGCTCTTCTCTTACGTCAGTACCGAAAACCTTCTTAAGCGAGGTCTGCGCAGCGTCGGGAAGTCCGTCAATACCGCCGTAATACTTTTCGTTTTTAACATCAAGAGTAACCTTGATTACGTTTTCATTAATCTCTTTTGCCTTGTACTTTGTAAGATCGTATTCGTTCTTGCCGTTTGTAACCTTATCGTCAAAGCCTTCCAATACCTTGCTGAATTCGAGGCCGGCCATCCTTTCAACGGAAATTGAATCGATATCCGCATTTTCGAGAGCTGCAAAAACGTAGTTCTCGCCGGCAGGAAGAGACCATTTTACCATAGCAGTCTTAGACCAGGAATAGTTTACGGGAGTAACTGCCATTTCTTCTTCAAACATATCCTTAACGGTTGATGTCCATATGCCGAAGTTGATATTTTCGGACTTGTTTTCGGCAGATGTCTTGGTAAGTCTGTGAAGATAACTGTAGTAGTCGTTATAGGATGAGGTCTTTATCTTGTTTGCTACTGTCTCAAAGGTTGCAAGCTTATCCGCACAGCCCTCACCGCAGCGTGTACAGAAGAAGGTGGAAACCGTATTGTCATTTCCGTAGGCTGCATATGCAGAACTTTTAATAGCAAAATTATGTTCGAAGCGGGGCTTCGTAACCTTATCACATTCAAGACAGATAACGTCTGTAGTACAGGACTGAACACCGCTTTCTCTGTGTCCCTTTGCGGGAATATCAATCTGCACACCAGCATCACCGAGATTGGGATTTTTACAACCCTCACGTGTACATGTGCCGTAGTTTTTGATATATCCGGGATCTTCGCAGGTTGCTGGCTTAGCTTCAGTTCTGGTCAAATGACCCAAGGCTTCTTCAACAACTATGTATTCATAACCGCAAGCCTCGCAGGCAAGGGTACGTGAGCCTGCAGTGTCACAAGTAGCTTCTACCATACCTACAACAAATGTTCTCTTATGATCACTGCGGTTTTCAGTCTCTGCAATAACCTTTTCACAAACGGCGCATCTTACAACTGTCTTACAGGAATCACCGTTTTCATAAGAAGAACCAACATACTTTTCCGTAACGGAAACACAGGGAGCAAAGCCAAGCTCCTCTGTCTTTTTGTCCTGACAAACAGTACAGTAGGATACCTTAATACCTGCAACAAGACAGGTAGCAGTTACGCTTTCATCAGCCTTCTCCTCGTAGTCGTGACCTGTTGCCTCAGTATAATTAATTTTTTCCTCAACACCGCACTTTTCTGCCTGGCAAGTACGTATATCATACCCCTTGTCCTCACAGGTAGGAGGCACGGTTGTGTAACCGGACCATGTGTGACCTGTAGGATTGGTGCCGTCATACCTTATTGTACTTGCATCCTTATGATTACAAGCGGTACAGCCGGTAATATAGTAGCCGCCTAATTCGCAAGAGGGCGCAGAATACATATCAACCAAATTATGAGAATCTTCTGTATGATAAATTACATTGCCTGTTGCTGTTACCTCATTACATACATCACACTTATAGTCACCGCTATACCCGTCATTCTTACATGTTACAGCAACAACGGTGCTCTCATCAAGTGAGCTGTGAAGATGTCCCGTAGAAGGAATTTTTGAACCGATTTCGGTTACAGCACCGCAAATACTGCACTTACGGTCGCCCGTATAGCCTTCTGTTGTACAGGTGGAAGCCACAACCGTGCTCTCGTCAAGCACGTCCTGATGTGCCAGAGCAGGCTCTGACATACCGGCTTCTGTAACGATACCGCAAATACTGCACTTGTAATCACCTGAATAGCCGTCAACCTCACACTTAGGTGCAACAACCGTGCTTTCGTCAAGCACACTCTGATGTCCGAGAGCATTAACAAGCGCCTGAGGCTTTAATACCGCATTACAAACCGAGCAATGTGCACCCTCAGTCTTACCGTTTGCGGTACATGTGGGAGCCACAGCCTTATCTGTTACCTTTGTATGACCCTTTGCAGGAACGGTCTCCTGAGCCTTTATAACGGTGTTACAAACTGAGCAATGTGAGCCCTCAGTAAGACCTGTCTCGGTACAGGTAGCCGCTACTGCCTTATCGGTTACTGCCTTATGACCGAGAGCATTTACAGTCTCCTGAGCCTTTATAACAGCGTTACAAACTGAGCAATGTGAGCCCTCTGTCTTACCGCTTGCGGTACAGGAGGGAGCCACAGCCTTGTCCGTCACAGCCTTGTGTCCGAGAGCCGGAACCTTTTCCTGAGCCTTTAATACCTTGTTACAAACCGAGCAATGTGCACCCTCTGTCTTACCGTCCTTGGTACAGTCGGGAGCTACTGCCTTATCCGTTACGCTCTTGTGTCCGAGAGCGGCAATTTCCTCGGTGTAGCTGTCACCGCAGGAGCAGGTAAAGGTCTTTACGCCCTTACCCTCGCAGGTAGCGGCAGTCGTAACCGCATCCTTGTAGCTGTGCACGTGAAGCTTTTCAAGGCCTACGGCAGCACGGAGAATAAGTCTGGCGTCGGTAGCATCAACGTCTCCGTCAAAATCTACGTCTGCAAGAGAAACCTGCTCAGCCTTGAGCTTATCAAGACCAACAGCCGCACGAAGCGCCGTTCTTGCATCGGTAGCGTCAATCTTTCCGTTGCCGTCAACGTCACCGAGCTCTGCCGCCATAACCGACAAGGGAGCAACGCTGAGAAGCATCAGCACGGAAAGAATAATTGCAATAATTTTCTTTTTCATATCAAAGCCTCCGTTCAAGAGAATTCATTCTAAATAATTATACAACAAAAATAAATATCCCGCAATATATATAATAAAAAAAAGACACGGCACTTTTTACCAAAGTTCCGCATCATATTTTATAAACAATTTATGAAGATTGTTTTTGTTTTATTTATTTCGGGGATTTTACGTCACTGCCTCCGTGAAACCTTCCGTTAAACCTCAAATTTCACGTCACTTAAGAATTCTTCCGAAAATCCGTCGTGGGTGATTAAAACTGCGGTCTTGCCCGAAATTTCTTCCTTAATAAGCTCAGCCACAGACTTTAAGGTCTCCCCGTCAAGCTCCCTTAAGGGCTCGTCAAGAAAATATAAATCTCCCCCGTAGGCAAGAGCACGTGCTATTGCAAGCCTTCTTTTCATACCGCCGCTTAAGTCTGCTGCCCTCTTGTCCTTATCGGGAAGAAGTCCCGTTCTTTTAAGAAAATATTCTGCCCTTTCACGGTCGGGTGCCACAGTCAGAATATTCTGAAGCACCGTCTTGTGCTCTAAAAGTCTGTTTTCCTGAAAAACGAAGCTGCACCTCGGCTTTTCTCGGTAAATAACCTCTCCCGTGTCAGGCTCCGTAAGCCCTGCAATAATCCTCATAAGCGTGGTTTTACCCTTGCCCGAGGCACCCGTCAACGCCGTGCATTTCCCCTTTTCAATAACAAGGGAAACACCGTCAAGCACCGTTTTTCCGTCAAAGCTTTTTGATATATTTTTAACTTCAATCATTTCCCGTCACCTCCGGGCACAAATTGTCCTTTTTCTTGTATATGTTAATTTTCGCCCCGATTTCCGTAGTGCACCCCGTAGGGGAGGGGTCTCCCCTCCCGTTTCCGGCAAACAAATTGTTTATTGATTAACCGCCGCAATGCACCTTGTCGGGGATGCAGACCACAATAGTTACAACCCTTTTCAACGGGAGGGGGAACCCCTCCCCTACCGTAATTTGCGCCTCTCGGGGAATTCTCCGAATTCCGAATTCACTTTGCTTTTTGTCGTTTTCCCAATACGTAACCGAGGATTTTTTCAAGTATCACGCTCAGCACGATAACCGTTATTGTCCAGGCGAAAAGCTGAGGAGATTCAAGGTAAACCTTGGCGTCGGAAATTCCCGAGCCTATGGTGTTTTTCGGACTGCATATAACCTCTGCCGCAATTCCTGCCTTCCAGGAAAGTCCCATAGCGGTAATTGCCGCCGCAGAGAAATAGGGCTTTACGGCAGGGATGTAAATATCTCTTATTCTGTTCTTACGGCTCATATTGAAGCAATCCGCCATTTCCAAAAGCTTCCTGTCGGGAGAGCCCAGTCCCTCCGTCACGTTTGCCCATACGACGGGCACGGTAATAAGAGCGCAGGTAAATGCAGGCACCGCCTTAGAGCTCATAAGAACAAGCGCAAGGACTATAAAGGAAGCCACGGGTGTTGCCTTTATTATATGCAGAAGCGGTTCAAAAAGGGCTTTCATAAGACCGCTTAAGTGCGTAAGGATTCCAAGCACCGTGCCAAGCACCGTACCAAGCACCCATCCCGTCAGCACCTTGTAAAGGGAATTAAGGCAGGAAATATAGAACTCCTTTTCCCGAAGAAGCTGTGAAAAAGCACCGATTACCGCACGGGGTGAGGGCACTAAAAGCTCCATATCCACCCATTCACACATAAGGAACCATACCCCGAGCCAGAAGAGTACGGCAAGGGGTGTTTTAAGGTATGACGGCAATCTAATTCCGTGTTTTTTCTTTTTTCCCTTCATCAGGAAATTACGGCATAGAAGCCGTCAGCAGGAAGTGCTCCGCCTACTGCCTTGGGATTGGAATCGAAAAGCACCTGAAGATAAGCAGAAACGTTGTTCTTCATTTCCTCACCCGTCATAACGGTGATGTTGCAGTTGGGGATAGCCTTTGAAGCTACTGCTGCCTTTGCAATTTCAAACTTTTCAATAAGTGCGCCTGCTGCCTCGGGGTCTGCATTTACTGCATTTACGGATGCCTCGTAGTCCTTTAAGAAAGCGGCAACAGCATCGGGATTCCGGTCAAGGAATTCCTTTCTTACTGCGATACAGCCCATTGTAAGCTCACCGCCGCCGAGAGCCTTCCATTCCTTTGTAAGGTCAAGCACTACCTTGAAGGAAGCATCCTGACCCTTCATCTGTGTAACAAAGGGCTCGGGAAGAAGGATAACCTCGTAGCCGCCGGACTTTGCCTTTGAGATAACCTCTGCGTGCTCACTTGCGTATTCAACGAATACGTCGGTATCAAGGATCAGACCGTTTTCAGCGAGAATGTAGTTGAGCACGTACTCTGTTGTTGTACCCTGACCTGCGGAAAGAACGGTCTTACCCTTAAGGTCAGCCACAGTCTTTATTGTCTCATCGGCACTCATAAGATAAATTACGCCGAGAGTGTTTACTGCAAGAATCTGCACCTTACCCTGGGTTTTTCCGTTAAGCACGGCAGCAACATTTGTGGGAAGTGCCGCCATATCAAGCTCGTTGTTAATGAGTGCAGTCTGAAGCACGTCGGGAGCGCCTGCAAGGGTAAGGTTATAGTCAGCGTTTGCTGTGCCCTTTTCGTCATTGTCAAGAAGCACGGCAGCACCCATACCCGTAGGACCCTTAA
This sequence comes from Acutalibacteraceae bacterium, assembly GCA_045586465.1. Lineage (GTDB taxonomy): Bacteria > Bacillota > Clostridia > Oscillospirales > Acutalibacteraceae > RUG806. Next base: position 11,246 of record JAZNAI010000236.1, read on the forward strand.
GCAGACCGATGTTGATAACAGCCTTTTGGGCGGCTGTGGTCTCTTCAAGAGTTGTTTCCTCAAGAGTTGTCTCCTCCGCAACAGTACCGCAGGCGGTGAAAACAAGCGCTAATGCTAAAATAAGCGATAATACAGATAATACCTTTTTCATAATTTTCATTTCCTTTCAATGGTTACGCTTTTGCCGTTTTTTGTCAGAAAGCCTTCCTCCGTGAGCTTATCAAAGGCTCTGTAAAGGGAGGTTCTGCCCATACCGAGAGCCGATGCAAGACGGCTTCCCGACAGCGGAAGAGTAAATGTGTCCGCACCCGTTTTTTTCGAGACCTCAAGAAGATATGCTCTTAAAGCCTCAGAGGAATCAGGTGCCGAAATACTCTCAATCTTTCCGCCGAGAAAACAGATTTTACGGCATAAAAGGGACAGATATTTTTCTAAAATGTCGGGGTATCTTCCGAAAAGGGACATAAGCTGCTCCTTCGTTATAAAGAGAAGCCTTGAATTTTCAGCCGTCTTCACCGTTGTGGGAAAGGCACCGCCCTCGCCGAAAAGACAGGACATTCCCGAAATTGCGCCTTCATTCAGCCGGTTCATATAAAGACTGCCCTTTGAAACCTCAAGACTGCCCTTAAGCACCAGGCACAGCTGTACCTTCGTTTCTCCCTCCGAGAAAACCGTCTCACCCTTCGGCAGGGAAATTATTCCGTATTCCCCCGAGGTAAGAAGCTCCTTAATGAGCTCCTCTGGAGCATTCCCGAAAAGAGGGCTTGCAAGCAGAGCACTTACGTCATTTTTCCTCATAATACACCGCCTTTCTTCACAAATATCCGTTTTCTGTTCCTTTTGGAACATAATATCACAATTTTTCATTTTTGTCAATATTCCGTTACAGATAAACGGTCTCCCGAAGGACTGATTCTTATCGTAGGGGAGGGGTCTCCCCTCCCGCCCCTCAGTCAGCTCTCTTCTGCACAAAATTCCCTCTGAGCCACTTTCATAAAAAGCCGCTTGTTATGTTAATTATATGTTAAATAATGCTATTCACAAAAAAACACTTGAATTAACAGCTTATATTATGTATAATTGACACATAAAATGCCCTATTACATCAATTTTTCGGAGGTAAACCAATGAACAACACCGTAAAAAAGGTTATCAGTATGCTTTTAAGCGTGCTTATGATAACAGCCGCACCCTTAAGTGCACTCGCAGTAGAGCTTAACAGCGTTCCCGTAATTTACGTGGGCGACACCGCAGATAACGTGCTCTACGTAGACCCCAACAAAAACGGTGCATCCGTCGCCTTTGATATGAATTCTTCAAAATTCACCGGCAACGTTACAAATATTCTTATGGGCGTGGTTCTTTCTGACTTTTCGGACGTTTCAACAGGTACCACATCCGTAATAACAGGCATAAAGGCTATGCTTGACCCCATTCTCTGTGCCCCCAACGGAGACTCTCTTTCCTCTGACGTAGGCCCCTGGGTATACACAGAGCCCCTTTCAAAGCACTCCGAGGACAGCATTATGAACGACAATATGAAGTCCTTCCTCTCGGCAGCCGCAGGCTACGTAAGTGCAGATGAGGTTTTCTTCTTCTCATACGACTGGAGACTTGACCCCATTTATTCCGCAGAGACTCTCAGAGATTTCATTGACCACGTGCTTACGGTAACGGGCAAAAACAGCGTTGCACTCTTAAGTGTGGGCACTGGCGGTGTTATCACAAACTCATACCTCTATGCACATCCCGACCACGCAGAGGAAAACGTAGCAAGCGCAGTATTCTACGGCTGTCCCCTTCTCGGCAATGCAATTATCGGCGACCTTATGACGGGTCACATAGTAAGAACAAGAGACGACTACGACAGCTTCATTGACAGCGTAACCGACGGCATTACCGGTGAATACAGAGGCTCCGCATTTATGACCTTCCTCTCGGATGATGCAACCGGCTCCCTTTTCGGTATAGGCAAGGCTCTCCTTGGCGAAAGCCCCCTTACGGCTCTTATTGTAAAGCTCGCAATCCTTCTCGGCATCACAATCGGCGAATCTCAGGATCTTCACAGAACCTTAGGTCAGGCATACAACAAGCTTGCAAGCAGTGCTGACGGCGTTATTTATGATGATTTCTTAAAGGAATACTTAAGAAATATGCCCGGTCTCTGGGCACTTGTTCCCGATGCAGACTATGAAGCAGCAAAGGATTTCCTTTTTGACGGTGACTTTATAAACAGAGCCCTTGAAAGCAGAATCGATGCATACAGAGAAATTCAGAAAAGCACAGACGAAACCTTCACAAATGCAAAATTAAGCGGCATCAACGTCTGCGTTGTAACCGGCTACGGCTATCAGATTATTCCCATCACCTCCTGCGTTGACGACGTTTCCGACGGTGTTGTATCCGTAAAATATTCCGCAGCAGGCGCAGTTACCACAGATAACAGCAAGGAGCCCGACCACCTTATTTACTGCACAAACGAAAAGCACGACCACGTTTCCCCTGATAACGACATCAATGCGGCTTACTGCATTCTTCCCGAAAACACCTGGTTCCTGCAGAATGTTCCCCACGGGGATATGACAAAGACTCCCGTTGCGACATTCCTTGTATGGCTTCTCTTCGGCTTCTCACAAAGACACGTAAGAGAGAACACAAATTACACTCAGTATATGACATACTCCGAGTATTCCAAGAAGCTTACTCCCTACACCACTCCCGGTGATGAATTCAATGAAACAAAGCTCGGTGACATTGATTTCAGCGATACTGTAGATGCAGCTGATGCAAGAGCCGCCCTTCGTATTGCAGTAGGTCTTGATACGGCAAGCAAGGAAGTAAAGATTATAGCCGACGTTGACGGCAACGGTACTGTGGATGCAGCAGATGCAAGACTTATCCTTCGATATGCAGTCGGACTCGAACACAGCTTTCCTGAAGGAAACACCAACACATCACCCAAAACTGTATGGATATCAAAAACAGGTAAAAATTATCATATAACAGAAGATTGCAGCGGTATGCAAACCCCTACAAAAACCACATTGACAGAAGCTCAAAATAAAGGTTATACGGCTTGTAATAATTGTTGCTACTAAGGTATATCCATTCAAAAAAACAAAGGACGGTACACACGTACCGCCCTTCTTTTTTATGCTTTTGTTTCCTTAAACATTTTCCGCAAGGAAAATATTTCATATTGCAAAGCAATATTTCATCCGCAAAAAGCGGATTTCACCGACACGAAGTGGCGATTTCATTGCAAATGCCTGCAGCGTTTGCTCATATCCACCATGCAGCGGTAGTATCCTCTGTAATAAGGCAGTTCTTAAGAGTGCCGACAGCCTTGCTGAGACCCTCGTTCTGGCTCATAAGAGAATCCTCGTGCTCAATGGAAAGAGCCCAGTCGTAGCCTACAAGACGGAGATTGGAGATAATATCCTTCCAGTAAAGCTCGTCGTTGCCGTAGCCGACGGAGCGGAAAATCCAGGAGCGGTTGATTTCGTCGCTGTAAAGCTTTGTATCAAGCACACCCGTTCTTGCGGTGTTGTACTTGTCGATTCTTGTATCCTTTGCGTGCACGTGGAAAATAGCGTCCCCGAGAGCTCGGATAACGGCAACAGGCTCCATACCCTGCCAGATAAGGTGGCTGGGGTCAAAGTTTGCACCGATTTCGGGACCTACTGCCTCACGAAGCTTCAGAAGTGTCTCTGTGTTATAAACGCAGAAGCCGGGATGCATCTCAAGTGCAATCTTGTTTACGCCGTGAGCCTTTGCGAATTCAACAAGATTCTTCCAATAGGGAATAAGCACCTCATTCCACTGCCA
>JAZNAI010000237.1:0-13562 GCA_045586465.1 Acutalibacteraceae bacterium
GATATGACAATGAAACCCACCCTCGACAATCACTCGGACGTGGATTTCAAGGTCGGAAGAATGAACTGTCACCAGATTTACGGAATATATAACGGTACCGTCACCCTCGACGACGGACAAAGGCTCGAAATCAAAGACCTCTTCGGCTTCTGCGAATACGTAGAAAACCGCTGGTAAATCATAATTTAGCAGTCAAAGACTGCTAAATTATGATAGTTATATTCGCACCGATGGTGCGAGTTATATTGTGCTTCGCACAGTTTTATTCGGCGTTGCCGAGTTATATTTTTGCTTCGCAAAAGTTTAGGAAGCCTGACGGCTTGTTCCGCTTCGCTCTAATAATATAATCAAGGGCGAAGCCCTTCCGAAACATTTGCCGAAAGGCAAATATATCACTCATTCCGTAGGAATGAATATCACCCGTCTCAGACGGATATCACCGACAACAAGGTTGTCGATATCACTATCATAATTTAGCAGTCAAAGACTGCTAAATTATGATTTACGAAATAAACTGCTTTCCCTCACAAAGAGAGAAAGCAGTTTATTATTTTATCTGCCTTATTTCACAAAAAGTCCTGCAAGAAAGCTCTTTATTACGTCAATAAATGAACGGAGCATCATAACAAAATTCGTGAAATTGGGCTGTTTTTTGAAAAGCTCTGTTGCAGAGAGATTTTCAACCTTGTTGAAGGTCTGATCGGGGATGTTATTCTGCATAAACTGAGGATATTCCTCGTATGTGTCAATATAGAACTGCTCGTCACCCGTGAGCATCTTCTCATAGAACTTATCGTGTCCCTCGTGGGTTGTGCAATGAAGCATATCCTTAATAAACCAGGTCTGTTCGGGAAGAGCGCAGGTTGAAGCATCAATGCAGAAATCGGGAGAAATGTGGTTGTGACCGTCATTTACAGCCTGGGCATAGCCCTGAGGGAACGTGCCTCTGATATCTGCAGTAACAGCACCGACAGAAGCATACTTTGTATCTACAGTACCGTCAGAGGTGTTCATATAAGCGGATACAAGGGGCGTACGCTGAATGTCATAGCCTGCAACAATGTAAATCTTTGCGGTTTTGTTAGCTTCCCTGAGAATTTCGGGAGCTCTCTTCTGAACGTTGTAGTGATAGTTGTCAAGCATTGCAATAAGACCTGCCTGAGTATCCTCATCCACCATAACAGTCTTTGCTTCCTCATAGTATTCATCGGGAACAAAGCTCCAGATACCGGGAAGTGTTCCGAAAATGGGAATAAGTGCTTCATCGTAAACTCTGTCAAGAAGATTTTCTACAATGGGATCAACAAGTGAAAGAAGAGTTGACCATACGCCAAGGTCGTCAAGTGCGGTTGCAAGACCGTAAAGGAAGCCCTGGAAGAAATCCTGCTCAAGTGCGGGAATTGCATCGAGTGCATAGTTTACAAGTGCATCCTTGTTGATTTCAAACTTACGGCAGAATAACTCACCTGCAACGGCTGTACCCTGAATGGGACAGTTCTGGAAAATAACGGTCTCAACATCCTTTGTGCCGTAGCGTTCAAGATATGCCATTGTAACAACGCCGCCCATACTTGAAGCCTTGAGCTGTACCTTGTCGTGACCCGTAAGCTCCTTCAAAAGCTCAATAGTCTTATGAAGTCTGTCTGCGTGAATGTAGGGGTCAAGACGTAAGTCATAGCCGAAATAGAAGGAGTGCTCAATTCCGTGGTCACCCGTCTCGGGATATTCCTCGGGAGCATATACGTTTTCCTTAGAATTGCCGTCACCGTCAAGTGCAAGTGCACCGAAAGCGGAATTCACAAAGCCGATAAGAGCATCGCCGAAGGTATCATAATCCCCTGCAAGCAGAGCCGGAATAACGGGAAGAATAACTGAAACAGCCTCAGCCACAAGAGGACCCGTTTCGGGACGGAAAAGAGCTCTCTCCTCGTCTGTACCGTAGTTTTCATAAACAGTACCGCTGCCGAGAGCCGCAACGTAAATTACGGGATTAAATCCGCAGTCACATTTTTCAGCAGGAGTAACAGCTGTCTCCTGAGCAAAAACGGGAAGAACAAAGCTGAGCACCATCACCAAAGATAAAACAACCGATATTACCTTTTTCAATTTAATTTCCCCCTTTAATTTCTTATTTATTACATTATATTTTGACAACCGGGCGGGTTTCCCCGCCCGTTGCCCTTAAGTGATTATAATTTTTATCCGAAATTGAAAAGCTGCTGGAAGAAAAGCTTAATCTTTTCGAAGAACATCTTGATTCTGTCGAGAAGTGAGAATATTGCTTCACCGTCGTCCGCCTGTCCGGGAGGATCTACCTTATTGGGATCCTCAAGAAGGTTACCGAGGTTTTCAATAAACTGCTCCTGATCGCCTGCGGAATCAATAAGCTCCGTAATTGTCATATCGTTTGCAGCAAGTCTCTCTGCCAGCACGTCTGCAATGGGCACAAGCACCGTAATCAGCTTATACACCGCAAACAGAATGATATCTATTACCTCATATTCCTCAATCAGACCGATAAGTCCGTGAAGCACCAAATAAAGTGTCTCTTCATCGTAAGCGTCAAGTCTGCCTTCCTCTGCAAGACCTGCAATAATCTTACTGAGAGCCTCGTGGTTTTCTTCCATATAAAGAGCCTCAAGAACAACTCTGAGAATAGCAGTAAGAAGGTCACCGCCGCCCGTTGCATTAAGGAATACCGTCGTTCTTACTTCCTTGGAGTTGAATCTCTGGAGTGTACCTACACAAAGAGTGTAAAGGTCAATATAAGGAAGCTTGATTGATACGCCTTCAATTGTGAGCGAATCACCGAGAAGTGAGCCTAAAAGGTCACTAACAAGGGCGTTAAAGTCAACGTCAAGAGGAAGTGAAAGGTTAAGTGAAAGTCCTGCAATCTCAAGGTTTGCAAGAAGTCCCGATACAAGGTCGTAACCGTTGAGAATGGGCTTTAAGATATCAAGAAGAACGTATGCAAAGTGAACAAGGTTGTTAACAAGGTCGTTAAATCCGCCTATTGAAATGAAGAACAGCAGATTGGGAATAAGGCTGAGAACAACGTTCAGAGGATCTGCATAAGCACTTTCAAGAAGAGAAAGAATGGGAGTAAACAGATAGTAAATTGTGTTAGCATCACCGCATACGGGATCCTGAGAAGCCTCATAATAGTCCTTGTAGGTGAGGATATTGGGACAGGACAGCGCCTCAAGAAGACCGATAAATGCATACTGATAGCCTGCATATCCGGGAAGATTGATAAGACCGAGAATACTGAGGTCCTGATCCATAAACAGGAACTTGATAAGGAAGGATGCGGGTGCAAGAAGTGCAGAGAGGGTTTTGAGGAAGGAATCTCCTCTGTTATGTCCGTGCTCTTCTGCAGTATCAATACCCCAGTCAAGGTCAACGTCACCGATAATTGCAGTCTGCTTGCCCGTTACGGGGTCAACCTCATAACCGATTGTAAAGAGCTCTGCCCAGGAGCTTATTGAAGCAATCTTAGCCGAAGCAGGTGTTTCGTGGCCTATCATCTTTGCCAGTGAAGCGGCAACGTCTGCAGGCTTGAATTTTACGTCAAGAACTGCCTCAAGAATTGCTTCGATATCAAAGCCGATGCTGTCATTAAGACCACCGAGAAGCTGATAGATAAGATTGAATACAGTGTTTACAAGGTCATTTGTAAACAGCATATCATTTATAAGTCCCTTAAGGAACTCACCGAGACCGCCCTCGAAGCCTTCAAGACCTATCATACCGAGAACGTCTTCAGCAAGAGGAGTAAGGTTTGCAATGAAGTCGTCTGCGTTTTCCTTTGTCCAGTACTGTGAATACTTAACGTCAGAACCGTAGGTCATTGTGGGGTTAATGGTCTTGTTAAGAAGAGTGTTTTCGTGATACTGAATAGGCTGAAGAGGATAGGTATAAGGATCGCCCTTATAGAAGTCACCTGTTTCACCGGACTGGAAGAGCTCAAGAAGAGCACAAAGAGCCTCGTCGGGATGAAGCATTACGTTGTAGATGATGTCACCAAGAGTAAGACCTAAGAACAATTCACTTTCAAGATCAAGACCGAGACACTCAATAAGAGTGGGAAGGGTGGGGTCATTAATCGTGTACTTGTAGCCGAGAGCCGAAAGCACGTAACGAAGCAGGAATACGAATACCTTACCGGGATGCTCAACCGTAATTGTGTTCCAGTCTGTGCGGATAGGACCGACAGAAATAAGCTTGCCTTCGGGAATTGAAGGAATGTAATAGTCCTTCCGGACGTAGGTTATGTTCTCGTGCTTAAAGGGATGCTCGTCATCCTGCGTAAGTGAGAACTTTGTATTTGAAACGTCGGAATAATAAACCATATGCGGATTAGGATAATTTCCGGGATTAAGTCCGTATTCCTCTGAATCGGGAAGCACTATGGTGCCGTCGTTGCTTGAGTAAGCAACAATGTTTGCGTGGTCAACCTGATCGGTATCATAGCCAAAGTCAATAAGCTCATTAAGAAGTGAATTTATGGACTTGAGCATTCCTAATGTGCTGTCACCGATCAGTTCCTTAAGAGAACCGAGGTCAACGGGAATAGAACCACCGATAGAGATTGTGATGAAGATGTTATCAAGAATTGTATAGAGGTTTTCTGTCTGAAGTGTTGACCAGCCCTTATGTGCATTTTCCTGATTATCCGTAAGAACAACGAAAGCCTTGCCGTGCCAGTCGTCACGATATTTCAGATAGTCACCTGTACCATTTCTTGAAAGGAAGTGAACAAGATTGGGAAGAAGCTTCATAATTGTTTCAAATGGCTTCTTTGCAACTTGTTCCGTAATCCACTTGATAAGGGGCTCAACTGCGTTTCTGAGACAGTTTCTGAAGTTTGCATCAACTGCATCGTGGAATTCACCGGAGTCAAGATAGTAAGCCTCATCGACACCGAGAACTCTGTAGAGAGGAACGAAAACCTTTGTGTAAAGCCCCTGAGAGGTAATCCATGTACCTCCAATAAGCTGCATATCATACCACTTACCAAAGTTACCGTATGAATCTCGTCCTGAGTCAGCATATTCATTGTCACCGCAAAGGAAGCAAATAAGAAGACGTGTGAAGCCGCCGAGACCTGCACAGAGTGCATCAAGGAATACGTTAGCCTTATCCTTTGCAGGTGCATCGTCAACGCCCCACTTCATTGCATCAAAGTTTACTGCTTCCCAGTTGTCGCCGGCATTGTCAAGAAGCTGACAGGCATAAGCGTATTTGTCACCGTAGTCGGCACGGATTCGGTTAGCAAGATCATCGGGATAGATAGCAAGCTCATTATTCTTAAGAATGGAGTCAATCATGCTAAGAAGTGTTCCGCCGACAACACTGATGCTACCGATGTTGTCAACAAGAAGGTCAACAATCATAGGATAGAGAAGCTCAACCAGCATGTTAACGATGCTGTCTGTAAAAACAAGAGACTGAAGAACCTGACCTACCAGCTCATTGAGTGTTTTGTATTCAAGTCCCTGTACACCTAAAAGCTCACCGACATCAAGGAACTGATTAACAATCGTAACAACTCGGTTTGCAATAAACTGGTCATTTACGCCCTCTTCGCCGTCACGGGGAGTAACAAGAGCGTCAAGAGAGTGAATAACCTTGTCTATCTTGTCGGGATCTGCGGTATACGTTGCATTTCCTCTGACTATTCGGGTGGGTGATTCAGTGGTCTTTTTGAAGAGGTAATAAAGGGTAATCATATTACCGAGGTCATTGCCGAAGAGTGAAACAAGAGCCTTGTTGGAATATGTATCGGAGAAAATCTGATTTCCCTTATTCTTTACATTCTGAATACGGTCTTTAAAAATTCTCTGATTTTCGCCGCCGTCAGCGTCGGGATTGAAGCCCAGCTTCTTAACAACCTCATAAGGATTATCAATTTCATTGTCGGTCATTACAGTGAAGATTTCATCCCACTTAATATAGGTATTCTGAGCATTTTCCTGTCTGAGAAAGCTCATAAAAGCTTCATAAGAAGATCTCATAAACCCAACCGTCGTCGTATCAACCGTTGTATTGACAAGCAATGCCGAAGCCTGTCCGCCCTCTGTTATGCCCTGGGGACCGGAAAGATCCTCCGGAGTTTGGGTAAAGTCATATTCCTGGCCGTAGCTGTTCCATACTCTGCGAAGAGAGGGCTCAGCAAAAGCATAGTATGACTTTGAAGTGCTTTCGTTATAGAACCTCTGATAAGCAAACTGATAAGCACCTCTTCTGAGTATCAGATCGGTATCAACGTCATAAACACCGTTGCAATCCTCGAAATAAACGTTTATTGAGGTTTCAACAACGAAGGAGAAGCGGTGATAGTAGTTACCTGCATTAACGCTTGTGGAGTTACCCATAAAGTAACGAAGCACCGTATCAACGTTGTAGTATTCCCAATAGTTTTTCTCTATGAACTGAAGACCGTACTCGGGAAGAGTAATCTTATCTATCTCAAGACCTGCCTCAGTAATCTTCTGAACAGCATCGTTATACTGTGCAATTTCTTCTTCCGTGGGATAATAACGGTTGCCGAAGAAATCCTCATACATAACGCTGCCGTCTTCAGCGAGGAAGTAGGGCTTGAGCTTTTCCGTAATGTAGGAAATAAGAGTACCTGAATCGTAACAGCCCACACCGTACCGGAAGCTCATAAGAGCTTCTGCAATGTAGAAGAATCTGTTGGACGCTCTGAGGATATCACTTGTCTGATTATCCTGGGCAATAACCGTGTGGTCATAGGCAAAGCCCTTTGCCACAGGGTCAAAGCCTGCGGTCTCATTTTCAAGCGTTTTGTTTACAACCTTGTAGTTTGTAAGCTCACGTACGTGCTCATTTTTAAGAGCCTCTGCAAGCAACTCATACTGTGTGTTATAGTCGATTTCCGCTGCAGCTCCGGTAAGCCCTAAGGACATCGTACCGAAAAGCATAAGAACAGCAAGAAATACGCTGAGTGCTTTCTTAAAGTGCATACAAAAAACTCCTTTTGGTGAAATTTACCCCCTGTTTTTAAGAGGGCATACCTATACGGCTATATTATAATACTTGTAAAGAAAATTTTCAATATCATTTTGCCACAACTGCCGTTGTGATTTTGCAACAATATTGCATTTTCTTTATATAAGTTTTTCACAAAATTTTTTAACGCTGTGTTAAACCGTATTTCTTCTGTACCCTCCGAAGCGGACTTTCTTTACCCTGAAAAGCAGAAATTCACCGAACATATTCTATAAATCCTCCTCACGGGAGCCTTCAAAAGCAACCCTCCCGTCAGATACGGTGCAATGAATTTTTTCAGGGGGCTTTTCGGAAATAAGAAGCTCCGAAAGCGGCGTTTCAATTTCTCTTGTTATCACGCTCCTTAAATTTCTCGCACCGTACGTCTTCCCGTCCGCCTTATGTGAAAGCAAAGAGTAAACCTCCTCGACAAAAGAAATCTGAATCCCCCGGGTATTCAGTCTTTTTGCCGTTTCCTCAAGCATATTTTTCGCAATACTGCGTATATTTTCCGCTGTCAGTGCCGAAAAGACAACGGTTTCATCAATTCTACCCTGAAATTCGGGCGGAAATATCTTCTTCAGCTCCTCTTCTACCCTCTTTTTCATATTTTCATACTCCTTCTCAGAGTTCTCCTCGTAAAAGCCCACGGTCTTTTTCCCGCTGCCTGTAAGCAACGAGCCGGCATTTGAGGTCATAACTATGATGCAGTTTCTGCAGTCTGCGGTTTTTCCGTCAGAGCCCGTAAGAATTCCGTCCTCAAGCACGGGCAGAAGAAAATTAAAAACGTCGGGATGAGCCTTTTCAATTTCATCAAAAAGTAAAAGGCTGTAAGGGTGTGTTCTTATCTTTTTCACAAGCTGACCGCCCTCCTCAAAGCCTGTATAGCCGGGAGGCGAGCCTATGAGACGGGAGGCGGCATGCTTTTCGGAAAACTCAGACATATCAAAGCGTATAAGCGCATCATACCGTCCGAAAACACTCATAGCAAGCTCTCTTGCAAGTGCGGTTTTTCCCACTCCCGTAGGTCCGCAGAAAAGAAAGGTGCAAACGGGTCTTTTCGGGTCTCTCAGCCCCGTCCTGCCCCGTCTTACGGCATCGCACACAGCCTTTACGGCAGAATCCTGACCGATAATTTTTGACGACAGAACAGCCGGCAATTCCCTGAGCTTTGCCTTTTCATCCGTTGCTATTCCCTCAACGGGAATTTTCGTCCAGGAGCTTATAACCTCCTCAATGTGAACGGGCAGAACCTGAGGCTTTTCGTGCTTTTCCTCGGAAATTTCAGCTCTCATACGCTTAATCTCTCTGTAAAGCCGCTTTTCCTCATCACGGAATTTTGCCGCCCCCTCAAAATCCTGAGAATTCACGGCTGCTGTCTTATCCGCTCCTGCCTTTTCCGCTTTTCTGAGAAGCTCACCTACCTCCGGCGGAAGACTTTCTCCCTCAATACTGACCCCGGCTGCTGCTTCATCAATCAGGTCTATTGCTTTATCGGGAAAAAATCTGTCCGTAATGTAACGCTCCGACAGTCCGACTGCAGAAGCGAGTGCCTCGTCGGTGATTCTCACCCCATGAAAGGCTTCGTATTTCGGTCTTAAATTTTTGAGAATTTCAACAGTTTCCTCCGCTGTGGGCTCCTCCACGGAAACAGTCTGAAAGCGCCTTTCAAGGGCAGCATCCTTTTCAATATTTTTGCGGTATTCCTCGTTCGTGGTAGCTCCGATAAGCTTGATTTCACCCCTTGCAAGAACGGGCTTCAGTATATTTGCCGCATCGACCGCCCCCTCGGCTGAGCCTGCACCCATAAGATTATGGATTTCATCAATAAACAGTATTATATTCCCTGCATTTATAACCTCTGAAATTACGTTTCTTATTCTCTCCTCAAAATCACCTCTGTACTTAGCTCCTGCAACCATTGACGTCAATTCAAGCGAATAAAGCTCTGAATTTCTGAGAATTTCAGGCACATCGCCCCTTGTAATACAAAGAGCCAGACCTTCCGCAATTGCAGTTTTTCCCACTCCCGGCTCCCCTATAAGACAGGGGTTATTTTTCGTCCTTCTACAGAGGATTTTAATAACTCTTTCAATCTCACGGCTTCTTCCCGTAACGGGGTCGATTTTTCCGCAGGCGGCGGCAGAGGTGAGATTCACCCCGTATTTGTTAAGGCAGGTAAGTCCCGTGTGTGCAGCCGTCCCCGTTCTGCTTTTCGGTGCCTTCAGCGTATCCTTTTCGGGAAGATTTCTCGTGATATCCCCGTAAATATCCGAGGGATTTGCACCCAGCTTCACTAAAATTCTGTGAGCAAAGCCGGACTGCTCTCTCAGTATTGCAGTCAGCAGATGCTCAGTCCCCGTAAGTGCATTCCCCTCGGCAGAGGCACTCCCCAGTGCCGTGCGTATAATTTTTCTTGCCCTGGGAGTAAAATCGTTTTCCGTAAGATGTGTGGGATTTCCGACCCCGACAGATGCCCTTATAAAGTCACATACGGCAGTAAAGGAGATCTTTCTTCCCGAAAGAATCACCCCTGCAACAGACCCCGTATCCCGTAAAAGACCCGCAAGAATATGCTCGCTGCCCACATAAGTATGCCCCATATCCTCAGCAACGTTGACCGCAGAATTAAGAGCCGAATTTGCCTTTGCCGAAAAACCCGAAAAAATAAACATAAAATCCCTCCGAATCGTTATGTTTTAGTATATGGCAGTTTCAGATAAGCAATTCAATAAATCATAATTTAACGGGTTGATGTCACTTCCCGAGAACCGAAAAAATAAATCTTCCCTTGTAGGGGAGGGCGTCCTCGACCTCCCGCCTTCGGTAAAATAGATTGTCTGTGTTTAATTTTCGTGGTATATAACAATGTGCTTCACAGGGTCATAACTTCTGTATTTTTCATTTCTACCTGCGGGATGTCGGGGACGCCATCCCCTACAATATTTAATGCACGACACAGCCTCTTGGGAAATTACTTCTGTAAATTATGATTTATGGTTTGACTAAAACTGAAAGGTGTATTATAATTAATTGATAAAACAAATTAGTGGAGTTATTATGCTTTGTCAGAATTGTAAACGTAACGATGCAGGTGTGCATCTTAAAAGAATAGTCGGCGGAGAAAGTGCGGAAATTCATCTGTGCTCTGCTTGTGCCGCCGCCCTCGGTGTCCGTGATGCAGTCTCGGGCTTTTCTCCCTTCGGGGATATGCTCGGCTCTCTCACGGGAACGGGAAATCTCCGCTCGGCAAACCGTGTGCTTCGCTGCGAAACCTGCGGCTTTTCATTTGAAGATATTGCAAGAACGGGCCTCCCCGGCTGTCCCGACTGCTACAGAACCTTTACCGTAAAGCTTCGCCCGACCATAGGCAAAATCCACGGCAGAGCGGTTTTCAGGGGGAAAACTCCCGAAAAGCTCGACAGTCCCAAAGCCGCCGGCTCGGAAATAGCAGCTCTCAGAGCTCAGCTTGAAAAGGCTGTTGCTGCAGAGGACTACGAAACCGCCGCACTTCTCAGAGACAGAATAAGACTTCTGCAGAAGGGAGAGGATAACGTATGACCGACACTACCGCCAGACTTCAGGATACGGTGCTCTCCACAAGAGTCCGCCTTGCAAGAAACATTGATTCCCTTCCCTTCCCCGTAAGGCTCAATGCCCTGCAAAAGCAGGAGCTGAATTCCGGAATCTGCAGAATTCTTACGGAAAACAACAGCTCTCTTCAGATAATCGCAATGAATTCCCTTTATCCCTACGAAGCAATTTCCCTTGCGGAAAGACATCTCATAAGTCCCGAATTTGCCTCAAGCTCAGAGGGCAGAGTGCTTCTTCTTGACGAGGAAGAAAGAGTCAGCATTATGCTCTGTGAAAGAGACCACATAAAAATTCAGGGCTTTTCGGACGGTCTTGACCCTGAAAGCGCCTATAACGAGGCGGCAAAATATGAAAGCATTCTCGGAAACCGTCTTCACTTTGCCTTTGACGGAAAACTCGGCTATCTTAATCAGAACCCCAAGGACATAGGTACGGGTATGCGTGCCTCCGTGCTTATGCACCTTCCGGCGCTTTCACGCACCGGTGCTATGGAAAAGCTCTCCGCAACGGCACTTAAGCTGGGCTTTGTAATCAGAGGCTCCTACGGTGACGGCGCATCCGTAAAGGGTGACATTTTCAGAATCAGCAATATCGTCACAATGGGAATAAGCGAGGAGGAGGCTCTGGCCAACCTCAAAAGCATAGCCTTGCAGATTGCAACAAAGGAGCGCTCCGCCGCTGAAAAGCTTATAAGCGATATTAACATCCGGGACAGAATCAACAGAAGCGCAGGGCTTATAAGAAATTCCGTACTTCTCTCCTCTGACGAAATGATGGAGTTGCTCTCCTGGGTAAGACTGGGCGCCCTCTACGGCGTGGTTGAAGCCGACGCTTCGCTTATCAGCCGTCTTTTCGTAACCATGCAGCCTGCCACGGTAAACGTCCTTGCAGGACAAAAGCTCCCCGAGGCAGCAAGGGACGAAATAAGAGCAAAAACCGTGAAGCAGATATTTAAATAATCCGTTATCACAAGGAATCAGGACACGAAATCGTAAAAACGGTTTTGTGTCTGTTTTTTTTGCACAAAATCCTGCTGTAAAACGACAGATTTTTCTTCGTTACTTCTGTAACAAACAGCAAAATTAGTCTTGCTTTTTCATTATTTTATGGTATAGTGTATCTTGGTATAAATTTGAGTTCTGAAATTTTCAGATAAGGAGAAAAATGATGAAAATTAAATTTACGGAAACAATCCTCAGAGATGCAAACCAGTCCCTTATCGCAACAAGAATGCCCTTTGAAGAGTTCAAGCCCATCCTTGAAACACTCGACAAAGCCGGCTACTATTCACTTGAGTGCTGGGGCGGTGCAACCTTCGACTCCTGTCTTCGTTACCTCAACGAGGATCCCTGGGAGAGACTCAGAAAGATAAGAGCCGCCTGTCCCAACACAAAGCTCCAGATGCTTTTAAGAGGTCAGAACCTTCTCGGCTACAAGCACTATCCCGATGACGTTGTAAGAATGTTCGTTAAGAAGAGCATCGAAAACGGCATCAATGTTATCAGAATCTTCGACGCACTCAATGACCTTCGCAATATTGAGGTTGCAGTTGATGAGGCTCTCAAGAACGGTGCAGAGGTTCAGGGTACAATCTGCTACACCTTAAGCCCCATTCACGACCTTGAAAGCTACGTAAAGACAGCTAAGGACCTCAAGGCTATGGGCGTTCAGTCCATCTGCATCAAGGATATGGCAGGTATCATGAGCCCCAAGGAGGCTTACGACACCGTAAAGGCTATCAAGGATGCAACAGCAATGCCCGTTGTTCTTCATACACACTCCACAACAGGACTCGGCTTTATGACACTTCTCAAGGCTGTTGAAGCAGGCTGCGACGTTATTGATACAGCTATTTCATCCTTCTCAGGCGGTACAGCTCAGCCCGCAACGGAAACAATGGAATATGTTCTCCGTCAGTACGGCTACGACACAGGTCTTGACCTTACCTGCCTTAAGAAGATTAACGATTTCTTCAAGCCATACAGAAACGACTGCCTTAAGGACGGTCTTCTCAATCCCGTTGTTATGGCAACAGATACAGACGCTCTCGGCTATCAGATTCCCGGCGGTATGCTTTCAAACCTTGTAGCACAGCTTACTGCTCAGGGCAAGCTCGACAAGCTTCAGGAGGTTCTTGAGGAAACTCCCAGAGTAAGAAAGGATATGGGTTATCCTCCCCTTGTTACTCCTATGAGCCAGATGGTAGGCGTTCAGGCAACTGCTAACGTACTCGTAGGCAGATACAAGAACATTTCCAAGGAAATCAAGGCTTACGTTAAGGGTGAATACGGCAGAGCTCCGGGCGAAATCAGCGAAGAATTAAAGGCTCTCGTTCTCGGTGACGAAAAGCCCATGGAATGCCGCTTTGCAGACACACTCGAGCCTGCATTCGAAAAGACAAAGGCTGAGCTCGGCAGCAAGGCAACCTGCGATGAGGACGTTCTTTCCTACATCGCATTCCCCCAGCTTGCCGAAAAGTTCTTTGAAATGAGAGAAGAACGCAAAAAGCACACCTTCACATACAGCATCACCGCTATAAAGGAGGACTAAAATATGCAGACTTTAGGCGTTTTTGAAAACATTTACGGCGAAGGCGCAATTATGGACTTCGGACAGACACTTCTTATCTCCCTTGTGGGCTTCGGAATCGTTTTCCTGGTACTCGGTTTCCTTGCAATTTTCGTTTACGGTATGGGCAAGGTTTTCGATATTATCGGAAAGAAAAAGGAAGCTAAAGAGGCAGCAGCCGCTGAGGATCCTGCTGCAGCAGCTCCCGTTTCCCCTGCAGGCACTCCCCTTCCCGCAAATCAGTCCATCGGCGACCTTACCCTTATAAACACAACAGAATCAGAAGCCGCTGTTATTATGGCTATCACAAGTGACAAAAGCGGAATTCCCCTTAACAGACTTAAATTCAACACAATCAAGCTTATGGAGGATAATAAATAATGAAA
>JAZNAI010000238.1:0-6477 GCA_045586465.1 Acutalibacteraceae bacterium
AAGTCCCATTTTGCCCGTATCGTGGAAGAAATACTGGAAAACCATATTGTTAAGAGACATAGTGGAGTTAAAGAGAGCGACTGATGCGACGGATGCGATTGTAGCACCTATCATTGCACGGTTTGTGAAGAAGGACTTCACTGAGGACATAATAGCCTTGAAGCCTACTGCATTGTTTTCGGACTTGTGATTTACTCTTTCCTTTACGAGCTTTGTTGTAGCATAGAAGGCGACGAGTGCAACTACACCGAAAACAAGTGCCACGGGGAGAAGCA
Organism: Acutalibacteraceae bacterium; assembly: GCA_045586465.1. GTDB lineage: Bacteria > Bacillota > Clostridia > Oscillospirales > Acutalibacteraceae > RUG806. The sequence goes on from JAZNAI010000238.1 coordinate 276, forward strand.
TAGGTCCTTTAAGAACGTCAACCTCTTCACCGAGCTCGTTTACCTTTGTATCGTACACAACCTTGGGAAGAACTATCATAACGATGATACCGGGAAGAGCTGCACCGATGCTTCTGAATGTGGAAAGAGATACCTTCTGCTGAGGGTCATCCGTGATAACGGAGTGAAGGGAGCCGTAAGGAACGTTAACCATTGTGTATGCAATTGACCACAGGCAGTATGCACCGAGACACCAGATGTATTTGCCCCACTGAGAGAAGCCCTGTACGGGTGCGAAAAGCATAACGTTAAAGATTATAAGGGTAATGCCGCCGAGGAGAATCCAGGGCATATATTTACTCTTTTTGCCGATTCTTTTCGTGTCAACAAGATTGCCGATCACGATATCGTTTACTGCGTCAAATATTTTTGAAAGAATGATTATGATTGCGTATGCACCCTCTTCAATGCCGATGTACTGCATATAGAAAAGCTGCATATAGGTGGAAACAAGCTGGAAGGAGAAGTTACAGCCCATATCACCGAGAGAGTAACCGATTTTGTCAGCCCAGCCAAAGGGACGGATGGCATTTGCGGGAGCTTTTGAAGAACTCATTGTTTTGTCATCTCCTGATTTGTTTTTTTGCAGAAATAATTATCTGCTGTTCGGTACTATTTTACCCGAAAAAAAGTAAAAAGGCAATAGTTTATATTATCGGTTAAGCTTATTCAGCTCTTTTTTCAGCCTTCTGTTACAGAGAATTTCCCATAAAGGCATTATAAGACCGCCTGTAAGCCTGCAGGAAGCTTCATTAAGAGCGCCGTAGAAGGCAATTCTGAAATCGGCATTCTCGGATAACGGGTAATGCTTTTTATAGGTTTCATAAAGATAAAAGCTGTTGCCCCACATATTCATAAGTTGGAAAAGGTCGTATTCACGGTCTGCATAAATATAACCTGCCGGGTCAATAAATCCCCGGAGCTTCATAGTTTTCGGGTCAGCCATAATGTTCATTATGTTGATATCCCCGTGAATCAGCACCGGACACTCAGGCTCACGTGCTTTTTCCTTATAGATTGCAGCCGCTTTTTCTAAAAGTGCGTAGCTTTTCTTTGAATACTTTCCCTTGCTGCAAAGGTCTTTAAGTCCCTGCATTTTCGGGATTATATGCTCTTTTTCATAATACTCAGTCCAGCTGTCATAGGTCGGATTCAGAAGAGAGCCGTATTTTTCCCCTTTTACCGAATGTATTTCAAGAAGATTTCCGACAACCTCTTCGGCAAAAGCCTTTTTCTTTGCCTTTGACTTGAAAAGATAAGAGGGGGAGAGGACATTTGTACCTTCAATAAAGCCCATGCCGAGAAGAGCTATACTTTCGTCTGAATGAGTAAAATATATTTCGGGCATAGTGACACCGGTATTTTCCTTTATGGCTCTGAGCTGTGCCGATTCCTTTTCCATCATTCCCTCAATACGGAAGGCCTTTACAACTATGCTTTTATCGGGAAGTGTGCACCTGAACGCCTTGCCGTTTGAACCGCCGCCGATAAATTTAATACTGAGAGTATCAAGGTTCATATATTCCTTTATTTTTTTCGGAATAAGTGTGAAAAGAGCTTTGTTGTCAATAATGAGTGACATAAGAAGTCTCCTTATGGGATAATTACGTGATTTCTGCCTGCCTCAAGAAGATAATCTCCGCTTTTGAGAATGTCTGCGATGTCAAAGGATTCACAGGGGAGAGTTTTGGTAAGTATTGCCGATACACCCTCGTGCTTTCTGTTGACGTGGTGAAAATCGGAGCCGGCAGTTACAATAGAGTAATTATTTTCCTTCGCATATAAAGCGGCAATTCCTACTCTTGAATTATGATTGGGATGAAGGTTGAAAACCTCAATACCATCAAGAATCTCGGGATTTACTCTTTCCATATCGTCTCTGAAGGGGTGTGCCTGCAGGAATACGCTGTCGGGCATAGAATAAACCTTTCTGAAATTCTCAACACCGAAGGGCAGAAGGTCGTAGATTTCCTCCATCATTTTTCTTGTGACGCCGTAAATAAGGTAATCGTTTTCATTTTCCTCAAAACGGATTTCAGCCGCAAGAATTACCTTTATTCCGATTTCATCTCCCTTTTGCTTAGCTCTCTCAAAGTCTTTGAAGAATCTGTCAAGAACCGTCTCTTTGTCGCTTTTCTGATAGTTGAAAGAAAAATGATTTGCAATTGTTACCGCATCGTAGCCGAGATTTTTATAAATCGTAACAACGTCCTCGGGGGAGACCTCCGAGCAGGAGCTTGCAGGTGAGGTGTGTGCGTGAAGCTCCGTGCGGTAGCAGTATTCTTTCAATAAATCATTTTTAAGTGTTTTCAGATTCATAGCTTTTCCATCCTAAATTTTATATTTTATGCCATTGTTTCAAGCATTTTAATCGTTACTTCGTACTCGGTATGTTCACCGCTGAGGTATTTTTCGAGCTGTGCCAGCTGATATTCTCCCATCCTTTTTACCTCATCCCCGTAGCTTCCTGCTATGTGGGGAGTGAGAATACAGTTGGGCAGCGTGTAGAAGGGATGTCCCTCTTCCGGGGGCTCGGGGTTTGTTACGTCAAGAATTGCCGTCAGGTCTTCTCTTTCAGAAAGGACTGCACAAAGGTCTTCCTCAACTACCTGTGCGCCTCTTCCGGTATTTATAAAGGTTGCATATTTTCTCATAGCTGAAAAATGCTCTTTTTTAAGTATTCCTTTAGTCTGTTCATTGTTTGCAAGGTGGTTTGAAACAACGAAGCAGGTGCTGAAAAGCTCCCCGAGTGAGCATTTTGTGACACCGAGCCGCTTTGCGCCTTTGTCACTTAAAAACGGGTCAAACACCTTTACCGATATTCTGTAGCTTTTAAGCATTTCAGCCACAAGTGAGCCTATCATGCCTGCGCCTATAAGCCCCACGCTGTCCCCGAAGCTGCCGGGGTAGCATTCCTTTAATTCTGAGGCTTTTCTCAGGTCTCCCGTGCTCTGATAACGGGACGATGCAAAAAAGCCTTTGTTTGCAAGAATAATCTGTGAAACGGTATATTCCGCAACGGGCACTGCATTTGCCGCCCAGGAGGAAAACACCTTTACCCCTGAATTGAGAAATGGACGGGCAAAAAACTGAACGGTTCCCGCACCGTAAAACACACATTCAAGGGAAGGAAAGATGTCTTTTATTTCTTCCTCCGAAAAAACGGGCATCCCCCAGGTTGAGAAAATGTAGCGTGTATCTGAAAATCTCTCTTTATTTTCAAGCACCTCTTCACGGGAGTAAACATCATCGGTTATATCGGTAAGCTTATTCAGTCTTTTTCTCGTGACTTCGTCATAAATCCTTAAAGGATTCCTTTTGTCGTTACATAAAAAAACTGCTTTCATTTAATGAGCCTCCTGAGAGCATCGGCTTCCGTTTTAAGAGAAGATATATTGTCATCGGGCATAAATTCAAGAAGCAGGGTGTTGTCGGAGAAATATGAAAGATATTCCTTCCACCTTGCAGTTGCTTCTCCGAGAGGAAATCTCGACGTCTCAGTCCAGTTGAAAACGTGGATATTCTTCGTAAAAGGGGAGAGCAGCCGTGCATACTGCTTGTTTTCATCTGCTGAAGTAAACTGATTCGGCTGCCAGTACATTCTGAATGCAGGGGAGCTTACGGCTTTCATAAGCTTTATTGCACTTTCTTTTGTGTCGGTATAGGTACCGTTGTGACATTCCATACAAAGAGTGACATTGTTTTTCTCGGCAATTAAAGCCGCTTCACGGCAGATTGAAAAAAGTGCGTTTTCCTCTTCTTTCGTGTATTCAAGTGAGCTTTTTGTTCCGCACCACAACCTTAAAATGTCCGTGCCGAGAATTTTTGCGGCATCAATATATTTCTGTAATTCACCTATATCCGTAAGCCCTAATCGGAAATACGTGCCGTAAGAACAGCAGAAAAGCTCAGCTTTTTTCTGTAAATCGGCAATTTTTCTCAAATTTTCCGTATCGTCGCAGGGAGCATGGACGTCGCTTCCCCATTCAACGCAGGAAAGACCGGCGTTTTTTACTTCCTTTATAATTTCCTCGGGAGAAAGTCCTCTGAATGAAATTGATACAAGTCCGAGATGATGCATATTATCACCTTAATATATATTTTTATTCTCTCTGTATGTGCGCCACACGTTTTCGAAAAATCCGACATTTTCGGGAATGGGGCGGACAGGTCGCCACGAGACGGAAAATGCACCGTCTCTGAAGAAAATGCTCTGAATTTTGTCCTTGGGGTTTTCAGAATCTTTTCCTGTTTCTGTATTTATGTATACGGCACTTCCTCTTGTGAAAACCGTTTCTGCCCAATAGTTTTCAATTGCAATAAGAACTGCACTTGAGGTAAGAAGTGCATCGTAATATTTATATGTGTCAACAAGCCCTTTTGTATCCTTTGCCGTAATAAGGAAGGGGAAGCTGCCGATATCTCTTTTGCTTCTTTCAACAAGCTCCTTAATGCTTTTGACATCTCTTACGGCGGCAGCATATTCACTCATATTGCTTCTTATTCCCGAAAGGAGCGTGAAAGCCGTATTTTCATTACCTTTGATTTTTTCCTTTAACTGTAAGTGATAAGAAAGGACCTTTGCTGCAAGTGCCGTGAAATTTTCACCGTCGGTTTGCTCTTCCTTTTTCTGCGAAATGAACTGTGCAGCACGAAGAGAGCCCGTCTGTCCTGCATTAAGAGCCGAGCCTCCGGGACGAGAAGCTCCGTGGGTGCCTGCACATTCTCCCGCAGCAAAAAGTCCGGAAACGGATGTCTGCCACCATAAGTTGACGGCAATTCCGCCGTTGTTGTGCTGTGCCGAGAGTGCAATTTCAAGCTTATCCTTTTCTAAATTCACACCCTTGCCGAGGTATAATTGAGCGGCAGGAAGATTCATTTTCTTAAGTCTTTCTATGGGTGTGCCGAAAAGAGCATCCGCATTTTTAAGATATGTGTATGCCTCCTTTGACAGCCTTTCGTATTCTATATTTTCAAGACCGAAGGGGTTTTTTGTGTAGTCGAGAAAAACTCTTCTGTCATTTCTGACACATTCCTCATAGACCGCAAGGTCAATTTTAGAGGAGCCGTTTTCTGCTTTTCGTGAATCAAAGGGCCACTGATAGCCTTTTAAAAACACAAAGGAAAGAGCTTCATAAATATCGGAGAAATAATCCGTTAAAAATTCACGCTCAGTTCCGTTTTCGTCAACGGATACAAAACGGGGGAGCACCTGCATATAAGTACCCGAAACATTCCATTTCGGATTTACGCTTGCAAGACCGTATTGCCACTCGGTCATATTCTGTAAGGATGCTCCTGCTTTAAGCGCTAAGCCCGTGCTGCCCGTATGTCCGTCGGGATAGACAGTATCGGCATATATGCCTGCCGGACCGCCCGTTGCAAGAATCATGTTGTTACAGCTGAATAGCTTATATTCACCGTTTCCCGTATTAAGGCACAAAAGTCCTTTTACCGTGTTTTGGTCCGTAATTATTTCAACGGCAAGAAGCCCGTCAAAAACGGGTATGCCGAGATTTTTCGCCTGCTTTTCAAGGGCCTCTGTCATAAATTTTGACGTTAAAGGTCCTGCCGACGTTGCTCTCATATAGGGATCGTGGTCAGTTTTATAGCCTACGTATTCACCGTAACGGTTTACGGGAAAGGGTACACCTAAAGAGCAGAGATTATAAAAGCATTTTGAGGAAAGAGCAGCTTCTGAAAGAGCGTTATCACCGTCAACGGAGCCGCCCGAAAACAGATTTTTTGCCATTTCCCTGACGGAATCGGGTGTATCCCCCGAAAGAGACAGCTTATAATATGTCTGTTTGTCACTTCCCGTGTTTCTTGATGTGCCCGTGTTTACACCCTCCGTGACAATGCAAACACTTTTGTCACAGAGCTTTTTTAATTCACCTGCGGCATTGTAGCCTGCCGCTCCCGTACCGATAACAACGGTATCAAAATAAAGATATTCCATAAATTATAACCTTCTTATGTGAAAACCGCCGTCAACATCAATTGACTGTCCCGTAACATAGGGAAGTGAGCCGTTTACAAGGGAAAATACTGCCCTTGCAACATCCTCGGGAGAGCCCCATCTCTTTATGGGAAGAAGACCGTCTTCAATAAGTGTATCGTATTTTTCTTTTACCTTGCTTGTCATATCCGTTGCAATAATTCC
>JAZNAI010000239.1:0-3478 GCA_045586465.1 Acutalibacteraceae bacterium
AGAAGGCTCCGAAAAAAATGATAATATCCTTCTGATGTACCATCACGACGTGGTTGAGGCAGAGGGGGAGTGGAAGTATCCTCCCTTTTCCTGCGAGGAGCACGACGGAAAGCTCTGGGGCAGAGGGGTTTTTGATACGAAGACCTCTCTTTTTGCCTTTTTTCAGGCGACTGAGGAGCTGCTGTCAACGGGCTTTGAGCCTTCATATAATCTGTGGCTTGCCTCTTCCCATAACGAGGAGCGCTTCGGCGACGGAATACCGAAGGCTGTGGAGTACTTTAAGGAGAATAACATAAATTTCACCCTTGTGCTTGACGAGGGCGGTGCTATAACAGAGCCTCCCGTGGACGGGGTAAAATGCGGAAAATGCGCAATGGTAGGTATTCACGAAAAGGGAAGATTTACTGTCATTTGCGAGGCTTCCGACACGGCGGGCTACGGGGATATGACCAAGCCCCGTAAGAAGAATCCCGTAGAGCGTATGACGGCATTTATAAACGACGTGCAGACGAGTGATATTTTTACGGTGAGAATAAACGACCCTGTGAAGGATATGTTTACCTATATAGCACCCCATTTAGGCTTTCCTCTGAGCCTTGTGTTTAAGAATCTTAAGCTTTTCAGTCCCCTGATAGTGAAGATTATGCCGAAATTAAATCCTCTTGCAAAGGGACTTATCAGTACCACCTGCTCCTTTACGAAAATAGAAGGCAGCAGTGCTTCAAAGAAATGCACGGCAACCGCATATTTTCAGCCTGTAGATTCAGGGGATTTCCAAAAGGATAAGGAGGCTTTCAGAGAGAAGGCCCGGGAGCACGGAATTGTTCTTACTGAAGGGGAGAATAACGAATATCACGAGAGTGCCTGCATTACGGGCAAGGGCTTTTCCTATACAAAAAAGTGTATTGAGGAGATTTTCCCCGACTGTCCCGTGGTGCCCTATCCTCTTCCCTCGGGTGGCACGGATGCAAGGCATCTGACTGCCGTATGCCCTGCACCCTTAAGATTTGCACCCCTTAAAATTACAAGTAAGCAGTTAAGCCTTGTGCATCAGCCTGACGAAAATCTTGACGTGTCCTGCCTTACTGAGGCTGTGGGCTTTTACAAGCATTTCATAAAAAATTACAAATAAACGGTTTTAGGGAATAAAGCACCTTCGGCGGGTAAAAATACCCTCGGAGGTGTTTTTTTATGAATTACTTATGGGCATTTCTTGTAGGCGGATTTATATGTGTCCTGGGACAGATTCTTATAGATAAAACGAAGCTTACTCCTGCAAGGATTCTTGTGGGATTCGTGTGTGCCGGTGTGGTGCTGGGAGCTTTCGGTATTTATGAAAAGCTTATTGATTTTGCAGGTGCCGGGGCTACGCTTCCCATTTCGGGCTTCGGAGCGCTTCTTGCAAAGGGAACGAGAGAGGCTGTTGACAGGGACGGGCTTTTAGGTGCCTTTACGGGACCGCTTACTGCCGGCAGCGCAGGAATTATGGCGGCGGTTCTTTCGGGACTTGTACTTTCATTTATGGCAAGACCGAAGCCTAAATAAATTTTACAAAATTGTTATAAAAGTATAAACTTTTGTAAAAACCTTGTTTTTTAATATCCTTTGTGATACTATAAAGATGCAGAAATGCATATTTTTGTTTGCGAGGTGAAAATAATGAGCGTACAGGGAGTACTTGATATTATCAAATCATTCTTCGATGCTATCATTAGGGTGTTCAATGCACTTATGGGCAAGAAGGACGAAGGCGCAACAGAGCCTCAGGCATAATTGAATATTACGCCGAAAACCGACGGGAGACCGTCGGATTTTTCTTTTTATGAAATTCTTGACTTTTTTTATATGCCGTGGTAATATGTAATTGGTAAATTGCAAAAAATTATCGGAGAGGTGAAAAAAATGTTTGTACAGGATATCATCAGAGTTATTGAGGCTTTCTTCAATTTTGTCCTCAGAATTTTCGAATCATTAGGCATCGTTGAGCCCGAAACCACAACAGCACCTGCTGAAAAATAATCACTGAAGCAGTTCAGCAAAAATCCGACGGTAATTCCGTCGGTTTTTTTTATTGTATAGTTAAACAGACAGTGTATTGTTTATTGACAAACTGTGTATAAAAGTGGTAATCTAATATCAAGAAGTTATACGGAGGAATAGTATGAAAAAGGTAATTTCCGTTATTTTATCGGTATGTATGATTATTTCGCTTCTCAGCGTGTGTGCCTTTGCAAAGGAAACAACGTGGGATGATGTAACAAAGAATGAATATCCCTTTGTTTTCGTTCACGGTATGGGCGGATGGGGCGCATATGAGGATAATGCTCCTATGCCTTACTGGGGCGGTTTGAATTTTGAGGGGCTTAAAATGAGTATGGATGACACGAATATCGTCGATATACTTAAGGGCAAGGGTGTGGACGTTTATGAAGCATCTGTCGGTCCCTTCTCAAGTGCCTGGGACAGAGCCTGCGAATTATACGCACAGCTGACGGGTACCGTGGTTGACTACGGTGAGGCACACTCCAAGGCTCACAATCACGACCGCTACGGCTACTCCTACGAGGGCAAGGCTCTTATGGGTGAAAACTGGGATATGGAAACTCCCATAAATATTATGGGTCACTCCTTCGGCGGTCCTACAGTACGTCTTTTTGCTTCTCTTATGTACTACGGCGATGAGGCTGAGCTTGCCGCAACGGGAGAAAAAACTTCTCCTCTCTTCACGGGCGGACACGACGTAATTCATTCTGTTTCCACCTTTTCAAGCCCCAATGACGGTACACCTATTGCAGATTTCCTTGTGGACTTAAAGCTTATTGCTCTTATTGCATTTGCAGGTAATCTTCTGGGCTGTCTTTTCGGCGATGAGGTTATGATGTGGCATCTCAGATTCGGTCATTTCGGACTTACTGCAAAGGAAGACGAGGAAAGAGCAAAATTCAATATCGGCAATATTGTTAATTTCTATAATTCCAACGACAACTGCGGCTATGATATGACAATTGACGGCGCAAAGGTGCTTAATGAAAAGATTAAGGTTGTGCCTACCGCTTACTATTATTCCTACACAGCAATTGCAACCGAGGATAATGCCGTAGGTATGCAGAAGCTTTCTACTCCCTCTCTTTTCTCCTTCTCTTCTCTTATTCTTGCAGCAAGTGAGGGCAAGACCATTGACGGTGTTGATATGACTAAGGAATGGGCAATACGCGACGGTATCGTGCCTTATGCCAGTGCAAAATGTCCTATGAAGGATATTGATACGGCAAAGGTATACTCCGAGGCAATTGCCGCAGGTGAGGAAATTGAAGCCGGAAGATGGTATATGATGGATCCGCTTACGGATTTCCAGCACGCAAGCTATATGGGAACTGTGGGCTGGCCCGTATCCGTAGAGGATTTCTATGTAAGCTTTATTAACACCGTAAATTTAAGATAAAAGAATGAGCGTACCGGAAGGTACGCTTGTTTCTTT
>JAZNAI010000240.1:0-2500 GCA_045586465.1 Acutalibacteraceae bacterium
AAAAGAAATTCTCCGACCATACCTGCAACACCGGCACCGATAAGTGCCAGAGATCCGAGAGCTGCTTTCTTGGTTTTGTGAGAAGCAAATAAGTTTACTCCTGCTGCAGCGCCTACAAGTGTACCTGCAATGGGTACAAAGGACATAAATGCATCGGGATTCACCTTGAAGGTTTCGCGTCTTACCTCATCAGAGAATGCCTTTAATTCCTCGAGCATAGTCTCCTGTGCCTTCTTTTCGCTTTCCTCTCCGCAGGGTCGGGGACCGTAGAGCTTGCATATATTTGTAATGCCGTTTACCGTGAAATCGGTACAATCCTTTATTGTTGTTTTTGCGTTAATGAGAGTATCCTGAAATTTCATTGCAATACACCCTTTTTTGTTAAAAATATGTTAGTATTTTACAATAAATGAATACGGTAATCAATTGACAAATTGTTAAATTTCAGGCTTTTTATTGTATTTTTTTGTGCGGTGTGATAAAATATCCGTCAGGAGGCTGATAATATGTTTGATGCAGTAAAGGTAAAGGACGCTTGCGTCTTATGGATAAGAGAATTTTTTGAGAAAAACGGTAAGGGCTGTAACGCAGTACTGGGTATTTCGGGCGGAAAGGACAGCTCCGTTGCCGCCGCTTTGTGCGTTGAGGCTCTCGGCAAGGACAGGGTTATAGGTGTTCTTATGCCTTCGGGAGTGCAGCACGATATTGATATGGCTTATCTTCTTGTAAACCATCTCGGAATAAAGCACTATGAAATAAATATCAAGGGTGCGGTTGATGCTATAAAGGAAAGCATCGGAAAGGAACTGGAGCTTTCCGCCCAGAGTAATACAAATCTTCCGCCCCGCATCAGAATGTCAACTCTTTATGCGGTGAGCCAGAGTGTAAACGGCAGAGTGGTGAATACCTGCAATCTTTCTGAGGACTGGGTTGGCTATTCCACCCGTTACGGTGATGCGGCAGGAGACTTTTCACCCATGAGCCTGTTAACTGTTCAGGAGGTAAAGGAAATCGGAAGAGTCTTAGGGCTTCCCGATGTGCTTGTGGACAAGGTACCCATTGACGGACTTCAGGGAAAGACCGATGAAGATAATCTCGGCTTTACCTATGCCGTGCTTGACAGATATATAAGAACGGGCGAGATTGACGATCCTGCCACAAAGGAAAGAATTGATTACCTTCACAGAATAAATCAGTTCAAGCTTCAGCTTATGCCGGTTTTTGACCCCGGAATCTGAACAGAGTAAAGCTTAAAAGCACCCGTACAGGCTGTGAGGCTTATACGGGTGTTGGTTTTTGTATTGTACAAACAATATATAATAAATTTGTATATTTTTGCCGTTGTTTTAGTTGTCTTTGTTTTGATATAATTCATTTATAAACTGTTAACGGAGGTTTTGTTATGAAAACATTTTCCAAAAGTAAAAAAGCATTATCGGTAATTCTTTCTGCTGTTATCGTTATGCTTACAATGGTTCCCATGTTTGCAACGGCAAATGAAAAGAATTACATTATCACTAATCCTTACGAGGAAATTGACTGGGATACCTGGGGAGACTATAAAACTCAGCTGCACTGTCATACAAACGCATCTGACGGCTTCCTTACAATTGATGAATTTGTGCGTATTCACTATGCTGCAGACTTTGATATTGTAGCACTTACAGACCACGGTACAATAAATCAGGGCTGGAACAATGAGCCTGAGCTTGTGCCTCTTATGCGTCTCATTAAGAAGGAAAGAACCAATATGGCTGACGTTATTCCCATTCCTCAGGATGAGTATGAGGCATACCTTGACGGTACAAATGATAATATCACTTATACAACCAAGGACGGCTATACACTTACAAGAACACACGAAAACGGTATGCTTGATGTTCCCAAGGGAATAGAGCTTAATATGGCAACTCCCATTGCAGACTGCCATCTTACAGGATACTTCTCTGACTACGGTCAGGGACTTGCAGGTGTTTTCGGTGACTATGAGACTCCTTCAAAGGGTGTTATGGATGCAGGCGGTATTTCATATCTCTCCCACGTAGGTGAATACGTTTATACCGATAAGGATTCCGAGAAGTATGTAGGTCTGCCTGTTGACGATTACTATGCAACCAAGTTTGCAAGACTGTTTCTTGATTATCAGGGCTCTTCCCTCGGTATGGGCATAAACTCCGCAACCGATGCACATACCCGTTGTGACAGAATTCTTTATGACCAGGTTCTTCAGAAGACAATTCCCAACGGTGTAGTGCCCTGGGGCAATACCTTCGCTGATTCACACAATGAAAATGCCGTTAATGATGCTTATACAATGTGCTGGATGCCCGAGCTTACCCTCGAAGCCTTCAGAGAGTGTCAGGAAAAGGGTCAGTATTTCTCAATTTCCCATTACTCAAACGGTGTAGAGCTTAACGGTATGGAAGAAATGCCCGGCTTCGTTGAGCAGGATGTTTACGATACAAAGGCTTATTGGCTTGACAATACTCCCGCCGTTACA
>JAZNAI010000241.1:0-17796 GCA_045586465.1 Acutalibacteraceae bacterium
TAAAGTATGTATTCTTTGCAATCTGACAAAGCCATACGGAAGCCTTTTCCTTGTCTCTGAGAGAAGAATAGTTCATATACGCCCTAAAAAAGGTTTCCTGCGTCAACTCCTCGGACAGCGAAAAATTCCTTGTCATTTTCATCAGATATCTGAAAATAAATTCTCGGTTTTCATCAAAAAGCTTTTCAAATTCAGTCACATTTTCACCGCCCTTTCAACTATAAGATTCGAAAAACACTAAAACGTTACAACAATTATAACATATTCCCGGGAAATAATCAAAATTTCTATGGATAGAAAATATTCCTGTGCAAACCGGCATAATTAAAAAGGAGACTGTACGTTAGTTTGAAACTTGTGGGATAAAATTGCAACTCATATTTTCAGTGAAATATTCGGCGTTGCCGAATGTGAAATAATTTTCTTACGAAAATTGTGAAATATTGCTCCCGATAGTCGCAACATTAAATGAAATTTGGCACGTTCGCATCAGCGAACATTTCACATTTGCGAAGCAAATATTTCACAGCGAAGCTATTTCACTTGCCCGAAGGGCAAATTTCGTTGAAAAAAGCCTAACGCAATCGCGTTAGGCTTTTTTCTGGCACCCCCTGCGGGAATCGAACCCACAACTAGCCCTTAGGAGGGGCTTATTATATCCATTTAACTAAGGAGGCATATATTCGGTGCAGGGTTAATTTTAGCAAATTACAGCAGGGTTGTCAATGATTTACGGGACTTTTCGGGGGAAATATCCTTGAATTATTATATACAATATGTTAAAATACTTATGATTATTATTTTAAAGAAAGGGAGAGTGCGTTATGTCGGGATTCAGACGGATAATATCCGTATATCTTACGGCGGCGGTTATACTGGGGCTTGCGTTGTCCTGCTTCGGTACCGGGAGCATTTCGGTTTTCAGCTTACCTGAAAATTCCGGGGTGATAAAAGAGCCCGTAACGGAAGAAGCCTCTGTAAGCACTCCCCCTACAGAATATAAGGAGACTGAAAGTACGGCAGAGGAAAATTCATCTGCAGAAAATAATACATATTCAGAAGAATCGACCGGGTCTCAGGATGCTGAAACGGAAGAAAAAGTGGATATTATCACATTCACACAGATTCTTTCCGCTTCCCCCGTGCTCAGGAACAATTATAAACCCGATACAGCAGCGGAAAAGGTGACTCCCCTTCTTTTCCTTTCGGAAAACGTGGATGCTCTGGAAACAACCGACAGCGTTAACGTATACACCTTTACGGCGACAAAAAGGTCAATGTTCAGATACACCTTTACCCACGATGCCCCCAAGACAGCGGAAGGCTGGGAAATTTCCCTTTACTGCGAGTATTATCTTAACGGTGACGGCGGAAAAACAGCATACCGTCTTGTGGATATGCTCAGAACAACTGCTCTTACGGTTGAAGAATCCCCAGAGCTTGGCATTGCCCCCGGAAATTACCGTCTTGTAGTAAAAAAAGGCAATTTGTTTGACGGCAGCAAATACAAGATAGAAGCCTCCCTCACAGAAACTGCAGATTATGAGGTTGAGTGCAATGATAATATTTACCGCTATACTGAAATCTACAGCAGTGTACCCGTAAAGGGCAGTGCTTCATTTTTCCCCGACAGACAGGACGAGGACTTTTATCTTTTAAGGATGTATGAGGACGGCTTTATAGACCTGACCTTTGAGCATCCCACGGTTAAGGATAAGGTAAGCGTCTGCTGGCAGGTGCTTTTGTTTTCAGAGGACGGCACCTGTATGTATTCGGTAAATTCACTGTTTACGGATACTGTAAACAGAAGCGGAAAAATCGGTCTTTCCGAGGGCAATTATTACGTGCTTATCCGCAACCGTGTTTATGCGGATATGACCTATACCCTCACTCTTTCAAGAACAGATAACACAGACTACGAAAATGAGAAAAACGATACCCCGGAAACGGCAAACCTTATAGGCATCGGGTCCACCGTCACAGGTACGGTAGCTTCTCAGATTGACGGCATTGACAGAGATTATTTCAGCTTCCAAATTCCCTCAAACGGCAGTATTGTGATTGATTTTGCACACGAGCCCATACCCGATTCAAGAGACAAAAACGGCTGGAATATCGTTCTTTTTGACGAGCAGGAAAATATACTCTACAGAGGAATTTCTGCCTGGGCGGATGACGTTACGGTATCCTCATCAATAGGTCTCGGCAAGGGAACATATTATATCAGAATCGACAGCGAAAACCTGCATCTCAATTCCGAAAAATACTATCTTACGGTAAGCTTCACGGAGGCTTCCGACGTCGAAACAGAGTTCAATAACAGCTTTGATGCTGCGGATATCCTTATAGAGCATACTCCCGTTACGGGAAATCTTTCGGAAAGAGAAACCGATTACGACACGGATTTCTTCGTGCTTGAGCTCACAGAGGATGCTGATATTACGGTCAGCTTCTCTCACGAGGTGCTCTCTCACAGCCGGGAAATATTTAATTTTGCCCTTTACGATAACAGTTTCAGCCCCGTTGCAGTCTACAGCGAAAACGGTGAAGGTGAAACGGTTATAAAATCCCTTTCGGACGTCGAAAGGACCGAAGCAGTTTACAAAAATCTGCCTGCAGGAAAATACTTCGTAAGGGTCGATTCAGGTATATTCTACAGCGGAATTTACTATACATTAAGCTATACAAAAGGAGAATAATTATGAAATTTTCAGTATCATCCTATAGCTACAGCCAGTTAAGACACTCAGGCGAGTACAAGGAAATCGAGCTGATTGCCCTTGCAAAGGAAATGGGCTTTGACGGCATTGAGTTTGCGGAAATCAATCCCCCTGAGAATATGGACAAGAAGGCTTATGCCGCAATACTTCGCGAAGAGGCACAAAAGCACGAAATTGAGATTGTTGCCTACGCCATAGGTGCAAATCTTTTATATGACACGGATAAGGAAATCGAAAGACTTAAAAATGAGGTTGACGTCTGCGAGGCTCTGGGCTGTAAAACAATGCGCCACGATGCAACGGGCGGTTACAGAAACGAGGACAAGAAGGCTGGGCTCGGCTTCAACAACGCTCTTCCCGTAATTGTCAGGGGCTATAAGGCTGTAACGGAATACGCAAAAACAAAGGGCATTAAGACCTGCATTGAAAATCACGGCTTCTTCGCTCAGGATTCCGCACGTGTTGAAGCAATTATAAACGGTGTAAACGATGAAAACTTCGGTGCACTTGTTGATATCGGTAACTTTATGTGTGCAGATGAGGACCCTGCAATTGCAGTAGGCAACGTTGCTCCCTATGCAGTGCACGTGCACGCAAAGGACTTTGTTGTTAAAAAGGGAACAGACTTCATCCCTCCCGACGGCTTCTTTATGACAAGAGGCGGTAACTTCCTTAAGGGTGCGATTATCGGTCACGGTGCAGTACCCGTAATTCAGTGTCTCAGAATTCTTAAGAATGCAGGCTATAACGGCTACGTTACGGTTGAATTCGAGGGAATGGAAAATGCAAAAACAGGTGTTAAGTGCGGTCTTAACACACTCAAAAAAGCAGATGAGCTCTTATAATAAAGAATTTATGGAAAAGGCTCTCTCTCTTGCAAAAGAGGCAGGAGAGCTGGGTGAGGTGCCTGTAGGTGCGGTAATTGTACGTGGCGGTGAAATAATCGCAACGGGCAAAAACGGCAGGGAAATGAACAAAAACGCACTCTCCCACGCAGAGATCGAGGCTATAAACAATGCCTGCAGGACCCTGGGCGGTTGGAGACTGCCCGGCTGTGAGCTGTACGTAACCCTTGAGCCCTGTCCTATGTGTGCAGGTGCCATAATAAACTCACGGATTGAAAAAATTTATTTCGGAGCTTACGACAAAAAGGCAGGAAGCGTAAGAAGCCTTGTAAGTCTTTTTGATTTTCCCTATAACCATAAGCCTGAGGTTGAAGGCGGAATAATGGAAGAGGAATGTGCAGAGGTTTTATCGGACTTCTTCAAAAAACTCAGAGACAAAAAGAAATCGCAATAAAGAATGACATAAGGGGATGCAATATTTCGCATCCCCTTTTCTTTATATACACAAATCCCGACAGATAGGCTCCGTCGGGATTTCTGATTATTAATTACTCAGCCGAGCTTTGCAACAACGATTGTTATTGTTTCGGTCTCTGCAAGATCCTCGGGAATTGTGAAGAAGTAAACTCCCTCATCAGCTTCAAGAGGCTCACTGCCGTCACGGCCGTAGGTTACCATTACGAAGAGAGCTGCATCGTCTGCACCTTCAATTGTGAAGTATACCTCACTGCCGGGGTTTACGTCCGTAAGCTCGTCAAATACAACCTTGATGTTTTCATCATTGCTGTTAACTGCAAGTCTTGTAACGGGTTCCTCCTCGCTTATTACGTGACCGCATACAGAGCATACAATCTTACACTGAACAACAAAGAAGCCTTCCTCGTTAAGGGTTGCGGAATCTGCAATAAGCTTCTTTTCGGGGGTATGGTCGGTTTCTCTTGTTTCGAGAGTCTCTGAGCAGTCTGCACACAAGAGTGCTTCCTCACATACGCCGTCAACGGGTGTCCATTCACCGGGAGTATGTCCCGTAGCTGCAATAACCTCTGTCTTAGTCTCGTCGCAACGGATACAGCCGCATTCCTTAACACCCTCTGTTGTACATGTAGCAGGTGTTGTTACTGTCCATTCGTCGGCAAACTTATGTCCGAGAGCTGCAATTGCTTCTGTAATTGTTGCATCGCAACGGATACAACCACTCTCCTTAACGCCCTCTGTTGTACATGTAGCAGGTGTTGTTACCGTCCATTCATCGGTAAACTCATGTCCGAGAGCCGCAATACCTTCCGTGATTGTTTCATCGCAACGGTTACACTTACATTCCTTAACACCGTCAGCAAGACAGGTTGCAGGCTTGGTTTCTACCCACTCACCGCCTGAGAAATCATGGCCGAGTGCTGCAATTTTTTCTGTCTTAGCCTCACCGCAACGGATACATTCACATGCCTTGATGCCGTCTTCGGTACAGGTTGCAGGTGCTGTTACTGTCCATTCACTGCCGTTATAGCTGTGGCCGAGAGCTGCAATTTTCTCTGTCTTTGCTTCGCCGCAACGGTTGCACTTACCTTCTCTTGCGCCTTCTGCAGTACAGGATGCAGCTTTTGTTACGGTCCATTCACAGTTTGTATAGTCGTGACCGAGAGCTGTGCCGGTGGTCTTTTCGGTGCCGTCAATAGGCTCCTTACAATAGTCACAGATGTCAACTACGGTCTTCTTGGTTGTGCAGGTTGCTTCCTTTACAACCTTTGTCTTATTGAAGTTCTTGCTTGTGCAGGTTACCTGAAGAAGAACTACATCCTGCTTTGCATCGCAGTCCTTACACTTATAGTAGCCGTTTGCATTTTCCTTACAGCGGATACCTGAGGTCCAGTAAACGGTTGTAGTATCAAAGCTGTGGGGAAGGATTTCTGTTTCCTTAGTAGCTGAAACGTCACCGCAGGTCTTACATTCACCCTGCATAATACCGGGCTCTGTGCAGGTTGCAGGCTTTACGTCAGTCCACTTGGAAACGTTGTGGCCTCTTGCAGGAAGCTTTTCCGTTACATCACCGCAGTAGCGGCAGGTGCCTGCCTTTTCACCCTCTTCGGTGCAGGTAGGAGCAAGTGTCTCCTTCCAGTTGCCCGTGAGAGTATGAGGAATCTTTTCAAGGGTAATAACCTTTGCGTCACCGCAGTTTGAGCATACAACATCTGCTGCTCCTTCTTCGGCACAGGTGGGCTCCTTGGTTACCTTGTAGTGATTGTTGTTGTATTTGTGACCGAGAGCAGGTGTTGCAACTTCAGCCTCAGTGTAATCACACTTTACGCACTTCTTTGCAACAAGACCCGTTTCCTCGCAGGTTGCTTCCTTGATTACGGTGTCATATTCAAAGATATGTCCTGTTGCGGGAAGGGGTGCCTCCTCCTTTTCAAAGCCGCAGTTTGTGCAGGTATTTGCCTGAACTCCGTCCTCAGTACAGGTTTTGTCAACCTTGGGAATCCATTTGAAGGTGTGTGTACCCTGAGGATTCTCAACCTTATTTTCAACGGTACCGCAGACTGTGCAGGTTCTTGTCTTTTCAACGGGATTGAAGCAATCCTTTCCGTCGGGATACGTCCACTCACCGCTGTGACGGTTTGTGGGGGCAAGCTCTGTTTCCTTTACCACGGTATCGCAGACAAGGCACTTGAGCTGTGCAAGACCCTTAGTTGAGCAGTCGGGCATCTTTACCGTTTCCCAGAAGCCTGTAATGTGCTTGTCTGTAGTAGCGGGAAGAGTAACCTTTGCATATATTTTCATACAGCTTGAGCATACCTTAACGGTAAGTCCGTCGGTAGCGCAGGTTGCGGGAATAATAACTGCTTCTTCAATCGTATGAGCAGGTGCATCGTCAAGACCTACAGCAAGACGAAGAGCCTCTCTTGCGTCAGCAGCTGTAATTTTGCCGTCACCGTCAACGTCAGCCTTCATAAAAAATGATGTATCAATTTTTTCAAGGGCAACCGAAACTCTCAGAATAAAACGGGCATCGTCAGCATCAATTGAACCGCTTCCGTCAACATCACCCGATGCATAGCATTCATTGTAATCCTCAACCTCTTCGAGCTTCAGAATTTCATCATCGGTAAGCCCGAAGCTTGCAGATGCTGAAAAAGCAAAGCATAAAAGAAGTGCGGTTACAGCGAAAAACACACATAATAACCTGTTTTTCATTTTCTTACCTCCAAAAGAGACATATATACGAAGTTATTTTAACATACAATGAGAATAAATTCAAGTATTAATGTACGAATTAATTTTACAATTCACGGTAAAGCTCAGTCCATCTTCTGACCTTCTTTTCATCCCATACGGCAGGCATAATTTTCTGAACCACGGGGATAAGAGGCATATTTTTTGCCGCCTTTGCAAGTGACGGAAGAAGCTTTATTTCGGGAGCGGCGGCAACAAGCTTCTCTATCACGTACTTTGCATTTACCGCCGAGAAATTTCCTCCTGCCATTCCTATTTCCGTTTCGGTAAGAATTCCCTTTTCAAGGAAGAAATCTATATCCTCTGCCTTTACGGCGCTTAAGAATTTTCTGAGCACGGCAATTGCAATGAGAGAATTGCCGAAAAGAGTGAAATATCTGTACTGATACTGCCACAAATCCTCTTTCCTGAAGCCGTTCCCTGCGGAAGCGGTAATTACGGTCGCAAGAAGCTTGCCTGCCTGCAGGGAAAGATCAATCCCCGAGCCGTTAAGAGGCACCGTCATACTTGCGCTGTCACCTATAAGCGCATAGGAATCCGCAACAAGACGGGAAACGGTCTTTGAAAGCGGAATTCTTGCAGTCACTCCGCCTCTTACGGGAGTATGTCCTATACCGGGATAATTCTCTCTTATATCCTTAAGGGATGCTTCCTTTTCCTCTTCGGACAGTCTGCCGAATTTTCCGATAAGCACATCAATATAATCCTCTTCGGTTATAACCCAGTCGAGACCGGGCTTTCCGCAGTTATAGAAGTAAACGGAGTAATTCGGTGAGGTAATATATTTCTCTGTATTTTCATAATAGGCATGGAAAATCTCGAAGGTATCCTCCTCAGGGAAATCCCTTTCAATATCAAATTCCTCGGGCAGCGTGCGCCTTACGGGGGAATACATACCTGCCGCATCAATTATCATATCTCCGAAAAAGTCTTTTTCAATGCCGTCAGCTTCGGTTTTTATTCCCATTACTCTTGTTCCCTCGCAGATTGCAGAAAGGATATTTACTCCGAAAATAAATTTCACTCCGCAGTCCTCGCAATGCTTTATCAGATAGCGGATGAGGAATTTTCTGTCAATTGTAATACAGTTTGAGGAGGATACTCCCGGACCGCCGTCCATATTGATTTTTGCGGTTTTTTTCGGGTTATAGTAGCACATATTGAGTCCGCGCTTAAAATCCGATTCGTCGGGAACGGGTATATCCGCAAACTTAAATGCAGGTATATCCATAGCGTCGTGCCAATCGTGGCCTATGGTTTCTTTGGTTTCCTTTTCGATTACCGTAACATCAAAACCGTTTTTTGCAAGTATTGCGGCTGCGGAAAGACCGCCGTGCCCTGCACCTGCAACAAGTATTTTTTTCATAGGCTTTTTCCCCTTTTATTTTTCGGTTTTTACCTTGATACCGTCAAAAATCTTATCCTCTGAGCAAGAAAATACGGTTACAACCTTATCGTTTTTCTCAAGTCCTGCAAGAATCACGGTTACACCGTCAACGGTAATTCCCGTTTTTACATCCTGCTTTTCAAGTGTTTTGCCGAAGGAAGAATACTTCCACACATAAGACTGATTACCGTCCGTAAATACTGCGGAAGCCTTTACTGTCAGGGCATTCTCTGCGGTTTTTGTAAGCACCTTTACCTTAAGAGGAGTGCCCTCCTTCGTAAATAAGGAGGCTTCGTCAGGAGTGACAAACACTGCATAAACCGCCGTCGAGGGAAGCTCTCCCGTCAGCACGGTATAGTAGTCCTTTATGTAATAGGATTCGGGGGAAGCCTCCTTTATGTCGGAGATTTTTCCCGTGTAAACAGCTCCGTTTTCGTCGGAAATTTCAACCGTCTGTCCGACTTCAATATAATGCACATCGTAGTCGTTATCAATAAATACCGCCTTGTAGCTTTTTCCCGAGGAGACCGTTACGGCATTGCCGTCCAGATATCTTGAAACCGTCTGAATCACGGGCTTTTCTACAGTAACAACAGGCTTTCTGCTTTCTCTTACGGCTATACTTATGCCGAAAACCGCAGCGCAAAGAAGCACAAGTGCAGAAAGCACTATAAGCATACGGTTTTTAATAAGCTCCGCCTTCCTTCTCTTTTTTTCGAGATTTTTCTTTTTTAGATTTTCCTTTTTCTCTTTTTCCGTGATTTCAGGCTCACCCGCAAGAAAACCAAGATTTCTCGTTGATGCCGCAGGGTCCTTTTCTATAAGCTTATCGGGAAGAGACTCCTCATCAATATTGAAAAGCTTTGAAAAATCGGGAATGTCGTTATTTTCAGGCTTTTTGTTCATTTTGATCAATCCTTTTTCAGTTCTACCCGAATATTATAATACATAAAAATAGTTTATGGAATAGAAAAAACAAAATTTGGGACACGGGCGTGATATTATGTTGAATCTGACAAAAAAAGCAGTATCGCTTTTGTTGATATTTATTCTGATTACGTTAACTGCGGCTTGCACCTATGAAACGAGAATTGATTTTTCAGAGCTTATAAGACGGATGAATTCCGATAAACCGTTATATCATGCCGAAATCAGGGATGCCTTCTTTTCGGAGGGTGAATGGTTTCTTTTTGTTGACACAATTTCGGAAAGCGACATTCTCATAACGGGCAAGGAGGATGCGGATAAAATTCTGACAGAAGTAACAGTCAGCATAATTAACAGCGGCAACGGCGTACAGCGTGAAATTTTTTCGGACTTCTGTAAAAGGGCGGTAAGGGCATTTACAGAGAACCACGACTCCGATAAAATTATCACAGAATCCGGAATAACGAATACGGACAGCTTCTTTACCGACGGGGCATATTTTTCCGAAAACGGCAGATTTAAGACGTCGCTTTTCAGCGCACAGCACGGGTGCACCTTCAAGACTGAAATAACTGTTCCCGAAAAATAATATCACAATTGATTTTCTGTTCACGTTGTTGTATAATGAAGTTAAATATAGTTAAAAAAGGAGAAAGCTTATGACTGCATTTTTTTCACAGATTACGGCTTTTTTTACCTCTCTTGCCTTGATAATCTCAGCTTTTCTCGGAATAAATCTTGATTTAAACAAGAGCATAGATGAAGATTTTAAGGTAACAACCTACGTGAGAGGCGACTACATACAAAGCCCCGACAGCCTTCATCCTGAGGATTTTGACATAGTAACGGATGTAATTCTGTTTGAATGTGCATCCTTCAATTCCGACGGTGAAATAGTTTACGATGAAATAAAACTCACCACAGCTCTTAATAATCTGCGCACGGCAATCGGCGAACGGGATGTGCACCTGACCCTCAATTTTTTAGGTCCCGGAGGACACACGGATTCCGACGTATGGGAGGATCAGATGGAGGCACAGAGCGACGAGCATAACAAGGCGTTTACAAGCGGTGTGCTTGAAGATAATATAATAGCCGTTCTCGACAAATACGGCTTTGACGGGGTGCATTTTGACTACGAATACCCCCTTTCCTCAAAGGCATGGAGATATTTCAACAGATTTCTCGTATCCCTTGATAAAAAACTCGGAGACTATACCCTCGGTGTTGCAGGAAACAGCTGGAATATCAAATTCACAACCGAGGCTGTCGGTGTAATTGATACCTTTGAGCTTATGGTTTATGATATGATTGACGAAGAGGGCAGACACGCAACCTTTGAGGATACAACAGAAATGGCACGCACCGTCGGTATTCACGGTATGCCCCTTAAAAAGACAAATATCGGTCTTGCATTTTATTCGAGACCTACAGATATGTCTGCTTACTGGTACGGCTACAACGGCTGTGTTGATAAAATTGACGAAAACGGCTGGTATCACTGTGACGATACGGACAAGGACTTCTGGTTCAATACACCTGACGTAATTGAGCAGAAAACGGAATACGCAATAAAAAACGGCTTCGGCGGTGTTATGATCTGGCATTACAACTGCGACCTGCCCTCATCGCAGGAAGGCTCTCTCTTAAAAGCCATTGATACTGCAATAAAAAATAATCACTGATAAATGAGGATTTTCATATGACGGCACAGGAAATGTTTGAGCACACCTACAAAAAGCCCGCTCAGTATACGGCATTCACACCCTACAGAATCTGCCCCATAGGCGCACACAGCGACCATCAGCTGGGTAAAATTACGGGCTTTGCTATCAATAAAGGGATTCATATAGCATACGGTCCCAAGGAAAACGGTGTTGTAGAAATACAGTCCCTGCAGTTTGAAAAAAGAGCACAGTGGCACGTTTCGGCAACTCCCGATACTCCTCAGCACGACTGGGCAGACCACTTAAGAGGAGCTACAATTGCCCTTAATAAGAGATATCCCCTCAGAAGAGGCCTTTGCGCAATTCTGTCGGGTGAGCTTCCTATTGGCGGTCTTTCCTCCTCAGCGGCGGTTATAATCACGTTTTTATCCGCCCTTTGCACTATGAATAATATAAAGCTTACTCCGGACGAGCTTATTACAATTTCTCAGGAGGCGGAAAACTCCTATGTCGGTGTGGCCTGCGGTAAGCTTGACCAGTCCTGCGAGGTTTACTGCAAAAAGGACCATCTGCTTTATATGGACTTAAAGGATAACACCTATAAGCTTATCCCTCAGCACCCCGATATGAAGCCATATAAAATTGCGGTGTTCTTCTCGGGTCTTGAAAGAAGCCTTGCAAGCTCAGCCTTCAATATGAGAGTTGACGAGTGCAGAAGTGCGGCTTATGCATTAAAGGCTTATGCAGGCATGGAATACGGCAAATTTGAGGAAACAAATCTCCGTGACGTGCCCTATGAGGTATATCTGCAGTACAAGGACCGTCTTCCCGATAACTGGAGAAAGAGAGCCGAGCACTGGTATACGGAATTTTTCCGTGTGGAAAAGGGTGCCGAAGCCTGGGCAAAAGGCGACATTGAGGAATTCGGCAGACTTTCCTTTGAAAGCGGACGTTCTTCAATATATAACTGGGAGACAGGCTCTCCCGAGCTTAAAAAGCTTTATGAGATTATGGCTGAAACTGAGGGTATTTACGGCGGACGCTTCTCGGGAGCAGGCTTCAAGGGCTGCAGTATGGCACTTATTGACCCTGCATTTGAAGAAAGCATCATTGAAAGGGTAACCCGTGAGTATCTGACTGCCTTCCCGTATCTTGAGGGAAAATATTCCGTTCACATCTGCGAAAGTGCAGACGGCGTGAAATTCTGAGGTGAAAAATTATGAAATGTCTTATATTGGCGGCAGGCTATGCCACAAGGCTTTATCCCCTGACGGAGAATTTTCCGAAGCCGCTTCTGACAGTTGGCGAGAAAACGATTCTTGACCATCTTGTTGACGATATCGACTCCTCGGGAGAGGTTGACGAATACGTTGTGATTTCAAACCACAAATACGCCTGTCATTTTAATGACTGGGCAAAAACAAAGTCACAGAAAATCACCGTTGTTGACGACGGCACGGACACAAACGAAACCCGTCTCGGTGCAGTAAAGGATATACAGTTTGCAATTGAAAAGCTGTCTCTTGACAGCGATATGCTTGTTATTGCAGGGGACAATGTGCTTGATTTCAGCCTCACAAAATTTATTTCCTATGCAAAACAAAAGAACACCTCCTGCATTATGAGATATTTTGAGCCGGAGCACAAAAAGCTTGTAAAATGCGGTGTCGTTACAATTGACGAAAACGATAAGGTTCTCGGAATGACGGAGAAATCCCCCACTCCTGCAACAAACTGGTGCTGTCCACCCTTCTATTATTACACAAAAGAGGACGCAAAGCTTGTTGAAACGGGAATAAAGGAAGGCTGCGGAACCGATGCTCCCGGAAGCTTTATTGCCTGGCTTTGCGGAAAAACCGAGGTACACGCAATGGAAATGCCGGGCTCACGCTACGACATCGGCAACCTCGAAAGCTATGAAAAAGTTAAGACTGAATACAAGGGAATCACAAAATAATAATATTTCCCGTAAAAGAGGTGTTGTAAAACTTTCGTTTTTTCAGCACCTTTGCTTTTTGTAATAAATAGGCGTAATCAGGTAATTAAAAGAACGTCTTAATAATTGACACAAAAGCTGTTTTTGTGATAAAATTAAAGCCATTATCAGTACAAGCAGGTAGACTATGAACATATTTGATGAAGTGTATAAATTAAACTCAGGACGTCTCGGAAAAAGAGCAATGTCTATGACCATGGACAACGGTGAAAGATATATCTTTACCTATGCTGAGCTTTTCAGAGAGGCTGAAAAATACGCTGCCCTTCTGACTCAAGCGGGAGTAAAGGCAGGAGACCGCATTGCAATTGCCGCAGAAAGCAGTCCCTGGTGGATTATTTCCTTTTTTGCAATCTGTAAGCTTCGTTGCACGGCGGCACTTATTGATGCATCCCTTAACGGAGCGGACATTATAAGCTTTATTGACCGTTCCGACGTCAGAGGTGCTTTTTTTACCCGTAACACTTACGGCAGAATCAAGAATAAGCACAGCTTTGATTTTCCTTGCTTCAACGTAAGGGACTGTGCGGTTTTTGACGGCTCCCCTTCTTCTGTTTCGGAAAAGCTTCCCCCTTCAACGGACACCGATGAGAATGTTGCCTGTATAATTTTTTCCTCCGGCACAACACGCAATGCAGCAGGCATTATGCACTATCACGACAGTCTTATAAACACCACTAAGATGACCGAGACCGTTCAGGAGATAACAGAGAACTCCCGTTTTCTCGGAATACTTCCCTTAAGCCACATATACGGTCTGTTCAGCCTTGTGATGGGACCTCTTATTACAGGCTCAGACGTGCATTTTATTGAATCGCTTTCAGCGGAAGCAATGCTCGGTGCATTCAGGGAATATAAGCCCACGGCATTCCCTGCCGTACCGAAGGTATACGACCTTTTCAAGAATGCAGCAATGCGGAAAATCAACAGCAATGCAGTAACAAGGCTTGCATATAAAAAGCTCTTTCCCGTCTGCTACAATGCAAGAAAGAAAAACGGCTCTCTTTTAGGAAAAAGAATTTTCAGAAGCATTCACGAGACCTTCGGCGGAAGCCTTGTACGTCTTTTTTCGGGCGGTGCTCCCCTTTCAGGAGAAACTGCAGATTTTTATTACGGTCTCGGCTTTAACATTTTAAGCACCTACGGTGCAAGCGAAACAAATGCTCCAACCCTCGGAAGCACAAAATACGATATCAGCACCGATTCCTGCGGTAAGCCTTATCCTGCCATACAAATCAAGCTTTCTGATGAAAACGAGCTTCTGCTGAAAACACCCTTTATGATGAAGGGTTATTTCCGTGATGAAGCCTCCACAAAGGAAGCCTTCACCGATGACGGCTGGTTCCGTTCCGGTGATACAGCCTCAACGGATGAAAACGGAAATATTAAAATCACAGGCAGAATCAAGGAAAACATTGTTCTCTCCACGGGAAAAAAGGTATCTCCCGATGATCTTGAGGCTAAGTTCGTCAATGTTAAAGGCTTAAAGGATTTTGCAATCTGCGGTGTTCCCTCGGAAAACGGAGACTATGACGAAATCTATGCGTTTGCCGTGAAGGAGGCATCGGTCTCCCAGGCTGATGCGGAAGAAGAAATCAGCAGAATCAATGCCGAGGCTCCCGTCAGTATGAGAATTCACAAAATCTGTTTTATAAACGATATTCCGAGAACCTCTCTGCAGAAGGCAAAAAGATACCTTCTTAAAAAACAGATTCTTGACGAAAGACAGGGCATAAAAAGTCCTGAAGCAGATTCGGTAATAGCTGACAGCGATACTTTGGCTCTTGCGGAAATTATTTCAAAAATCACAAATACACCCTTGTCCGCAATAAGGGAGGATACAAAAATCTTTACCGACCTTGCCATGGATTCTCTCAGTGCAATTGACCTTGCAATGGAAATTGAAAGCACCTACAATGTAAATGTGGAGGGCGCATATTCTTCGGAAATGACCGTATCTGACCTTATGTCAGTAATAAAATGCGGAAATACGAATGATGAAAATACTGTTTCAAGCGGAATCTATCCTCAGGAAAAGACAGAGCGTGACTACAGAATTTTCTCTCTTTTCAGAGGCTTTGCAAAATTCTGCTTCAATATCAATGCGGTAAATCCCGAAAATATTCCTTCAGACAGCGGTTTTATTCTCTGTCCGAATCACGTAACCAAAATTGACTATCTTTTTGTTTCTACGGCAATTTCAAAGGAAAGATTTATGAAGCTGTGCGCTATGGCAAAAATCGAGCTTTTCCGCAAGGATCCGTTCAGCAGACAGCTTATCAAATCAACCGGTATGGTACCCGTTGACCGAGGCGGAATGAATATGAACACGATGAACAGCATCAAGGCAAAGATAAGAGAGGGCTGGTGTGTTCTTATACATCCCGAGGGAACTCGAAGCGAGGACGGAATTTTCCGCAAAATAAAAAGCGGTGCATCGGTTATTGCAACAGAAACGGGAGTTCCCGTTGTGCCCGTTTATATAAGCGGTGCATATGAAATCTTCCCGAAATCAAGCAAAATGATAAAATTCTACGACACAAAAAACAAAAAGAGATTTGATGTCGACGTAGTATTCGGCACACCTATAAGCCCTGCAGGAAAAACTGCAGCTGAGCTGACACGTGAGCTGGAAAATGCAATTCTTTCACTTCAGGACAAATACGGGAAATAAATAATTTCAGGCGGTGATATTATGGAAAAATGGAAATATATTGACCCTTTGATAGGTACTGTAGGTGACGGTCAGGAGGAAAGCCCCCACGGCGGCGGAAAGGTGCATCCCGGTGCCTGCCTTCCCGGAGGTATGGTACAGCTGTCTCCCGATACGGTAACGGGCGGTGACAACGGTACAGGCTACAACTACTGTATGGACACTATTGAGGGCTTCAGCTTCAATCATATGAGCGGTATCGGCTGGTACGGAGACCTCGGCAATATTCAGCTTATGCCCGTAACGGGAGAAACCGATTTGCGTTCGGGTACAAACAGCTTTATTCCCTTCAACAAAGGAAAAGAGGGTTGGAAATCTCCCTTCTCTCACGACAAGGAATGTGCAGAAGCCGGCTATTATGCAGTAAGACTTGACCGCTATAATATATTTTCCGAGGCAACGGTTTCTCAGCACACGGGCTATCTCAGGGTTACATATCCCGAAAACAGTGACAGCAGGCTGATTATAAATCTTTCAAGAAGAATCGGCGGAAAGGCTGATAACGTTAAGGCTGAAATTATATCCGACAGCCGTATTGAGGGTACTGTTTTCTGCACACCCAAGGGCGGCGGCTTCGGTCTCGGACACGGCAACATTTCATACAATTTCTCCTTTGTTATGGAGTTTTCACGTCCTGCAAAAGAGCTGCAGCTTTTTGCAAATGAGGAATTTTTACCGAAAGCCTCAAAGGCTGAAAATGAAGACCTCGGTATTCTTGCATTTTTTGATGAGAACACAGTGCCTCTTATCATAAAATGTGCGGTATCCTACACAGATATTGACGGAGCAAGAAAAAATTTCCTCGAAACAGAGGGCTTCGATTTTGATAACGTCCGCATTAATGCACAGAAAATATGGGAAGAGGTTCTTGACTGTGTAAACGTTGAGGGCTCTGACGAAACAGACCTTAAAATATTCAACACCTGCCTTTACCATACTCTTTTGGACCCCAGAAGTGCCACTGACGTTGACGGAAGATTTTCCGTTGAATGTGAGACCATGGAGGACAGCAGCTATACCCACCGCACAATGTTCAGCGGATGGGACGTTTACAGAAGCGAATTCCCCTTACTCTCTCTCATCCGTCCCGATATGGTAAACGACACGGTAAATTCTCTTCTTAAGATTGCGGAAAGAAAAAATTCCTCCTTCCCCCGTTGGGAGCTTATGGGCATTAATGCAGGCTGTATGGTAGGCGACCCGGGACTTATTATGATATCCGATGCATTTGTCAAGGGAATCAGAAATTACGACTATAAAAAGGCTTACGAAATCGGCAAGGCATCTACCCTGTCGGAAACCGAGCTTTTCGGAAAAGAATTCAAGGTGAACCATCCCACCTGCAAGCAGTATAAGGAGCATTGCTACTCTCCCGACAGAATAAGCGATACACTTGAATACCTTCTTTCGGACTACGCAATTTCCCGCTTTGCAAGGGCATTGGGCAAAACCGACGATGCCCGAATTTTTGAAGCAAGAGCAAAAACCTACAAGGATAACTACAATCCCCTTTTAGGCTTTATGGCACCGAGAAAGGAAAACGGAAAATTTCATTGGATGTGGGGCAGATACGACGACAACTACTGTGTGGAAAGCAACATCTTCCAGCAGTCCTGGTTTGTGCCCTATGACGTAAAGGGTCTGTCGGAGCTTTTCGGCAGAAAGCGTACAATACGTCTTCTTGAAATATTCTTTAAGAAGGCAAAATTAAGCGCACTCTGGAGCAATGACTATAACCACTCAAACGAGCCCTGCCACAATATAACTCATTATTTCAGTATTTTGGGACTTCCCCACCGCACACAGTACTGGACACGTCGTGTACAGAAGGAATCCTACCGCACGGGCGCTTACGGTTTCTGCGGAAACGAGGACGTAGGACAGCTGTCCGCCTGGTATGTTTTATCGGCTCTCGGCTTTGCTCAGGTATGCCCCGCAATGCCTTACTATTTCATCAACACTCCCCTTTTCAGGAAAGCTCAGGTAAAGCTCAACAAGGATTACCATTCAATGTCTGTAGCAGACACCTTCACGGTTATCTGCGATAAGGATCCCCTGAAATTTCCCTATATAAAGAAGGCTGAGCTTAACGGAAAAGAGATAAAAACAGCTTATCTTACCTACGACGACATTACCGCCGGCGGTGTTTTCAGCCTGACATTATCGGATACTCCCTGCGAAAATGTCCTTACAGAGGTGCCCGAAAGCTTTTTCGGATAATAAGAAAAAAAAACAATAAGAAAAAATCTTACGATTTATCAACCCCCTGCCCCCAATCTTGGGGGAAATGGTGTTTCTTGATATAAGCAAATT
>JAZNAI010000242.1:0-15036 GCA_045586465.1 Acutalibacteraceae bacterium
GCAGACCGAACTCAACAGCCGTTGTGTAGGGTGCAAGCACGGGTACGCTTAAGCATATCTTTTCAATAACACCTAAAAGCACACCGCCTATCATTGCGCCGGGGATTGAGCCGATACCGCCGATAACGGCAGTGGTAAATGCCTTGATTCCGGGCATTGAGCCGAGAGTGGGCTCAACTGAGGGGATCTGCATAAGATAGAAAAGGCTGGCAGCGGCAGCAAGTGCGGAGCCGATTGCAAAGGTAATTGAAATAATCTTATTTACATTGATACCCATAAGCATAGCGGCACCCTTATCCTCTGAAACCGCAACCATAGCACGTCCTGTTCTTGTTTTCTTAACAAAAACAGTGAGGCCTGCCATAATAACGGCACCGATAACAAGAGTTACAATTGAAGAAACACTGATTTTTGCACCGAGCATTTCTATTGTGCCGAGAGATGCAATTGTAACCTGCTTGGGTGCGGCCCCGAATACAAGCTGTGAAATACTCTGTAAAAGGTAGCTGACACCGATAGCCGTAATAAGAACAGCAAGAGGCGAAGCACCTCTAAGGGGCTTATAGGCAAACTTTTCAACAAGAACACCCATAATAACACATATCAGCACGGATACAGCTATTGCGAGAGCAATATGTCCCTGACCCATAAGTGTTACAAAAACGGCATAAGCGCCGACCATAATAATATCGCCGTGTGCGAAGTTCAGCATCTTGGCAATACCGTAAACCATAGTATAACCGAGGGCTATAAGAGCATATATGGCACCGAGACTGAGCCCGTCAAATAAAATACTCATATCTGAAAAATTCTCCTTTTCCGGGGGAGTTTAGTGGCAAACAGACAAAAAATGAAAAAAACTACTGAAAAAATTCAAGGCCCTAAAGGCAGGTATATGCCCGAAGGTATAACCCTTCAGGCATATACTTAAAGTAGGTTTTAGCTTAATCAGTTAACCTCAACAATGATGGGTTCCTTTTCGCAAGCACCGGAAGCATCCCATACCATACCGCCTGTAACACCTGCATAGGAGAAGTCAGCGGATGTGAATGTAGCTGTAAGTGCCTTACCGAGCTCTGCGGGATCAACCTTTACGTTATTAACCTCGAGCTTCTTCATAGCCTCGAAGATAGCGTAAACTGCATCGTAACCGTCAGCTGCAAACTGGTCGGGCTTTGCGCCGTACTTTGTTTCATAAGCTGTAACGAAAGAAGAAACCTTTGCTTCTTCGCTGTTTACATCGAAGGGAGTGAGGTAGCTTATTTTGTTTGTAACTGTATCGTCAATCTGAGCAGCAACACCGTCAAGACCGTCGCAACCGAAAAGGAATGCATCGCAGCCCTTAGCTACACAAGCCTTAGCAATAAGACCTGCTTCTGTGTAGTAGATGGGAAGGAAGATAACGTCGCAATCCTTGAGAGCTTCAACCTGAGTTGAGAAGTCTCTGTTGTTTTCAGCGTCAAAGGACTGTTCAATGTATGTAACGTTGAGTTCAGCCATCTTTGCCTTGAATGCATCGTAGATACCTGAGGAATAGGGATCGGATGAATCATAGATAGCACCGATGTTCTTGTATTCCTTAGCGAGCTTTTCAGCGGACATAATGCCGTTGTCGGGGTCACCGAAGCAAACTCTGAAGCTGTTGTTGCTTGCGTTGATTACGTTGTCAGCAGATGCTGAGGGTGTAAGGGAGAAAACGCCGTCTTCAGCAGCTCTTGTAGCAAAGGATTCACCGGAACCGGATGTAACGGAACCGAGAGAAGCCTGCATACCTGCTTCATAAAGAGCATCGTAGCCTGTGGATGCATCAGCAGCTGTTGCCTTGTCATCCTTGATATCAAGCTTGAAGTTTACGCCATTAAGACCGCCTGCTGCATTGATTTCTTCAATAGCAAGCTGTGCGCCCTGCTGTACGGAAATACCGTAGGAAGCTGCGTCACCTGTGAGGGGACCTGTTGCACCGATAACATATTCGGTGTTGTCTGCTGTGTAGTCGCCTTCCTTTGTAAGGTCGTAAGCTACGTCAGCAGCAGTTGTTTCTTCACCGCCTGCTGCAGTGGTTTCCTCTGTTGTACCGCCGCATGCAGCAAAGCAAAGAACCATTGAAAGGCTGAGAAGAAGAGCCATTACTTTTGTGAACTTTTTCATTTTCATTTTCCTCCGTTCGGATTTGTTATGATGCGCCGGAGCGCATCGTTGTAACAGTAGAATAATATTACAACAAAGAATAAATGTCAATTCTTTATTATAATTATATCAATGAAGGTTTTTGAATTTTTTGATTAATATAATTAATCAGTATTCTTTCCTTTTTGTTGACAAACAAAGTTGCTGACAGATATAATAGACAGGTAAAATATCTGAGGAGTGAAAACATGTCGGCAAAAATCATTGACGGTAAAAAAATCTCGGAAGAATTGAGGCTTTCGATTTCAGAGGCAGTAAAAAACAGAAAAGAGGGCACACGTGCCCCCGGTCTTGCGGTAATTATCGTAGGAGATAACCCTGCCTCAAGAATATATGTTAACAATAAGAAAAAGGCGTGTGAAATCTGCGGCTTTTATTCCGTGGAATACGCACTCGATGAAAGCACGGAGGAAAAGGAGCTTTTAGAGCTTATAGAAAAGCTCAATAACGACGATAGTATTGACGGCATACTCTGTCAGCTTCCCTTGCCGAAGCAGATAGACGAAAGCAAGGTAATAGATGCTATCTGTCCCGAAAAGGATGTTGACGGCTTCTCTCCTGTCAATACGGGAAATCTTCTCACAGGCAAGCCCTGCTTTGCACCCTGCACACCTGCAGGCGTAGTTGAGATGCTGAAATACGAGGGCATTGAAATTGCCGGTAAGCATTGCGTAATCGTAGGCAGAAGCAACATTGTCGGCAAGCCCGCCGCACTTTTAATGCTTCAGGAAAATGCAACGGTTACCGTCTGCCACTCAAGAACAAAAAATCTCACAGAAGAGGTAAGCCGTGCAGATATCGTCATTGCGGCAATCGGCAAGGCAAATTTCATTACCGCCGATATGATAAAGGAAGGCGCAGTAGTTGTTGACGTCGGCATCAACCGCCTTGAAAGCGGCAAGGTTACAGGTGACGTTGATTTTGAAGCAGTAAAGGAAAAGGCTTCATATATCACCCCCGTCCCCGGCGGAGTAGGTCCCATGACAATTACAATGCTTATGAAAAATACACTGGAAAGCTATAACAGAAAATAAGCTGAACAAGAAAAAATCTTACGATTTGTCAACCCCCTACCCCCAATCTTGGGGGTTGTAGGTGTTTCTTGTTCAATAAGCTTGCGTCATTCAATACGCCGCAGCGAATTATAAGCTAAATTGCTCACTTTTGCGAGCAATTTCCCGTATAATAAACAATTACTGTCCGGGGGGGATTTCCCTCGGGCAGTAAAATTTTAAGGGGAGGCTTTATGCGCCTCCCCTTTTTCCGGTTACTTTTTATTTTGCAATTTTATCGTAGTAGAAATCGAAGAAGCCCTTAGGTCCGAATACCATATAGGTAAGGTCGTTAAGACCCTTGAGACCTGCCTTCAGAAGCTTATCCATTGTGCCGGGCTCTGCGGGAGCCTCGTAAACACCTGCTTCAATAAGCTTTGCTTCAACCTCTGCAAGAACAGCGTCATCCTTTTCGGGATTGTTTACGGTAACAGCTGCCATAGCGTCTGCCTTTGCGAATGCAGCCTTAACGTCAGCTGTGGGAACATAGCCTGTTTCTTCGCAGTATCTCTGAAGGTCTTCCTTATACCACTTGAGGGGCTTAAGATTTCTTGCATTATTGAACTGAGGATAGTAATATTCACCCTCGGGATCTGCACAGCTTGCTACGTCTGTTACGTGGCCTGTTGCAAGGTTAAGTGCAAGAGAAAGAGCTGTGTTGTTGTATTCAAGCTCGTGCTTCTGACCGTAGAAATACCAGGATGTATCCTTGTAGTAGCAGGTAGAAATATCAATTGAGCCGTCGGGAGAAAGCTCTCTGCCTTCGGTATCCTGGAACTTCTCGTTATAAGCAACGTAGGATGTGCCGGGTGCAGTTGAGTCGATATTGATAATTTCGTCGGAGTTTGTGATGGGGCCCTGCTCCATAAAGCCGAAGAGGCTGTAGTCAGCAGTACATGCACCGAAGGGAAGACCGTAGCCTGCGATGAAAGCAAAATCTACGCCTTCAGCCTGAAGTCCGGGAATGGTTTCGGAATGAAGTCTTGCCTTTGCTTCCATAAAGGCATCAACCTCTGCCTTTACAACAGGAGAGGAGATGAAGCCTGTGGCTATTGCCTCATCGTATCTCTTGAGGGGAACCATATTGCTGAGAGAGGGAGTAGGTCCGAAAAGGTCAGATGAAAGACCTCTGAGAGCCATATCAATGAAATCACGAAGCACCTGCTTGGGGAAAAGTCTGAGAGCGATGTTTACAACATAGCCCCAGGGCTCGCCTACAAGGTCAGAAATGAGACCGTTATAGAAAAGGTCAGCAGACATAGGCTCACAGTAATTCTGAGTAAGCATATCGGCAATGATTTCAGAGCCGTCCCATGCGCCTACGATACCGATAACTCTCTTAACGTGGCTTGTTGCTCTTGTGGGATATGCATCAAGATAAGCAGTTGTAACGGAAGCACCCATGCTCATGGGAACAAGGATAACTTCTGTTGCACCTACAGTATTATTTGCAAGAATTGTTTCAATGAACTCGTGAAGGCCCTCAACGTTCTTTGAGGTGTAAGAGAATGCGCTGTAGTTGTAAACGTGAAGATATTCTTCATATCTCTCACCGAACTTCTCCTTAGCGATGTCCTCGCAGGGAATAGCGGAGAAGAAGCGCTCTCTTGCTTCGCTTCTGAGCTTGCCGTCTTCACCCTCTGCCCAGGGGTACTCTGCAACAGACATAGCATATCTGGGAGTTACAACTCTGGGATGGGGATTACCCTCTTCATCAACAAGGTTGAAGCTGAAAAGGTTATGTACAATTGTCTTTACATCTTCTTCGCTGATAATGCAGTTTCTTGTAAATGCAGAAACAAGAAGATCAAGAACAACATTTACAATAGCACCGATTGTCTCGGTGTTGGAAAATGCCTCATCAAAATCGTTGAAAAGATTCCATCTTGTCTGATATTCACCCTTTGCAACAAGGGGAGCATATACGTCATAATCCTGAAGCGATGCGCCGTACTTGTCAACATAGCTCTGATCAAAGCGGTATGAATAGCTCTGTCCGATACCGGTAACGAAAACGATAAGAGCGTCACCGTCAACAAAAGCACTTTCAAGATTATTTGCAGTCGTAACTGTAGGCTGTGCACCTGTTTCAGTAGCGGAAACAGGGATAATCGCTACAGTAAGAAGCATTGCAAATGAAAGCATTAAAGCAATAATTTTCTTCATTTCTTTTTCCCTCCGGATATTTTTTCTAATATATACTAACATTTTTCATTTTTCAATGCAATTGTGTTTTAAATTTTCGGCTTTTTGCACAAACACCTCCTTCAGATTCTCAGCAATCTGCTGATTAATGATGTTGCTTTTCATTAGATGTTGAAAATTTGACATACGGATAGTAAAATAAAAACAAAATTAAACATAC
Organism: Acutalibacteraceae bacterium; assembly: GCA_045586465.1. Classification (GTDB taxonomy): domain Bacteria; phylum Bacillota; class Clostridia; order Oscillospirales; family Acutalibacteraceae; genus RUG806. Next base: position 5,605 of record JAZNAI010000242.1, read on the forward strand.
GGAGGATTTAACTATGGACGTAATTGTAGCAGTTTTTAAGCTCGTTATGGCTTTCTTCTTTGCACTTCCCCAGATTCTTGCTCCCATCCCCGCACACCTTAATCAGGATGCTTATTTTGAGGACTGGTCAGCCCAAACGGAATACACTGAGGATTATGCAGTAGTTCTTGAAAAAGAAGCAGGTAAGGATTTCGTTATCCTTAACATCACTGACGTCCAGATTTCGGACGATGAAAATTTCTATCCCGAATATGAATATGCAAAGGAAATGATTACAAATCTCGTTGAGGAACAGAAGCCCGACCTTATCACCGTTACCGGTGACAATGCCTGGGATACAGTTTCTTACGTAGAGCTCGTTAACTTTATGGATTCCCTCGGCATTCCCTGGGCACCCGTAATGGGCAACCACGACGGTCAGGGCTGTATGAGCGAATTCTGGTGCGCATACCTTTTTGCAAATGCAGAGAACTGTCTCTTCAAGTTCGGTCCCAAGGATATGGGCTACGGCAACTACGTTATAAACGTTGAGGAAAACGGTGAGGTTGTTCATACACTCATTATGATGGACACACACGACGACGTTGACTACACCGACGACAACGGCAACCACATTGAAGGCTACGACCACCTCTGGGAAAACCAGATTGAATGGTACGAATGGGTTATAAAGGGCATTGAAAAGACAGAGGGCAAGACCGTTGAAAGCTCTGTTTTTATGCACATCCCCGTTTATGAAGTAAAAGAAGTATGGTATTACTACTACGAGGGTCATCACTGCGCTGCCTGCAACAAGAACTTCACAATGGCACAGCTGGAGAACGGCAGCTGCCCCGAATGTGCAGGTGCTGTAACCTATGCAGAAGAAAAGGACGGCTTATGGATAGGCGAATATGCTGACAAGGCAACAGGCGTTCTTCACGAAACTCCCTGCCCCGGTGCAGTAAACAACTTCTTTACAGATAAGATGCTCCGGCTCGGCAGCACAAAGAACGTAGTGTTCGGCCACGACCACGTATGCAATGCTTCAATAAATTACGAAGGAATTCAGCTGACATACGGTCTGAAGCTTGGCTACGGCTGTTACTATGAAGATGGTATGATGGGCGGAACAACCCTTACCTTCGGCTCCGACGGTGCAGCTCACTACGAGCATCACTACCACGGTTAAAAAATTGTTTCAGGAGATATGCTTATGGCACTGAAGAACAAAGCAAAAGCTATTACCCTTAAACACGTCAAATCCGGTACAAGACCTTTTCTTTATCTTTTTATTTCTGCGCTGATGATTCTTTCATCCTTTGCACTTGCTCTCACAGGTCTTAGCGTATATGCAGCAGCAAAGGCACCCACGGGTGCTGCCGCCGCTGTTACAATCGGTGAAGCTGCAGACGGCAGCTATGAAGCGGTTATTTCTCTTCAGAACTGCTTAGACTTTACCGAGGGAAGCCTTACTGTAGAGTATGATACGGCAGCACTTGAGCTTGTTCCCCGCAATACTGAGGGCGGCTTCGTGTTATGGGAAATTCTTGACGATGCCAAGGCATTTTCGGATGTAGGTAACATCTTCTCAGCCACCGCCGATACAAAGGATTCCGGCAAGCTTACGCTTTCCTTCAGTTTTATCGAGTCGCTTGACGCTGAATCATGGGGTGTTGACGTTGATATGACTGACGTTAAGCTTTTTGGGATGACCTTCAATTCTCTCGGAGCATCAGATACCGAGCTTACCGTTACCGGCTCTCTCAGTTTTTTTGACGGCTCCCGGCTTACGGTAAACGAAAGGGCTTACATAAAGGGAAGCGGTGCCCCTGAGGAGACAACAACCGAAGCTCCCGAAGAGACAACAACCGAAGCTCCCGAAGAAACAACACAGCATACACATTTATACAGACAAATTGTTATCCTTGCTCCCGATTGTGTAAATGCAGGTGAATGTGAATTTATCTGCGAGTGCGGTGAAATCTGCAGATGTATCCTTCCCGCAACCGGACACAATGATAATAACGGGGACGGAATCTGCGACAGCTGCGGCAACAAAGAAGATGAAAAGCCTGAAGAAAAAGAATCATTTTTAGATAAGATTAAGGCATTTTTCGAAAGACTTGCAGAATTCTTCAGAAATCTCTTCACAAAAGCATAAAATTTCAGCTCCTGTACCAAAGACGGTACGGGAGCTGTTTTTGTGTTTTATTACTTTATCATATCTATAATACTCTGAAGAGCTTCTGCGTCTATCATACCCGAACGGTTATATCGGATATTTCCGTCCTTATCAATAGCAATTGTACGGGGAATACCGGAAATACCGTAGGTTATAGCGGCATTATATTCAAGGTCGTAATATGAAGGGAAGGTGTAACCCTTGTCGGAAAGATACTTTTCACCGTTTCCGATACCGTCATCGGTGTTTACAATCATAAACTGAATATCGTCACCGTATTCTCTGAAGGCATCCTCGAAATCAGGCATCTCCTGAATACAGTAGCCGCACCAGGTTGCCCAGAAATTGAGAATCACGGGCTTCCCTTCAAATTCGGAAAGCATCACCGCATTTCCTTTATTATCGTAGATTTTAACATCCTTATACTTCTGATACTGCACCGTGTCGGAAATACTTCCCTGCTCTGCCGTTGTGGTCTCAACCGCCTTGTCTGCAAGACTCGGATACACCGCCGCCGCAAGGGCAATAACTGCCACAAGAACGAAAATTACCGCAATAAGTGATTTATTTTTCATATATACTCTCCTTTAACTTAAAATCGCAAGAAATCTGTTCATAAGACCCGTCATCATAAGCACACCGATTATAACGAGGAATATTCCGCATACGGTATTGATGACCTTGTAATTTTTCTTAATAAAGGTAAATGCCCCTTTAAGCTTGTCAATCAGCACTGCACTTAAAAGGAAGGGTACTCCAAGCCCCAGGGAATAAAGAAGAAGCATTACAACACCCTTGAGCACATTGCCCTCACTTGAGGCAAGCGCAAGCGCAGAGCCTAAAAACGCACCCACACAGGGTGTCCAGCCGACAGAAAAGACAACGCCGAAAAGCAATGCGGAGAAGAACCCCATTTCAGGCTTCACCTTACGGCTTTTTGTGCCCGAGAATATTTTCAGCTTGAATATACCGATGTAATTAAGACCGAAAACAATAACGATAAGTCCGAGAACAATATTGACTATGGTTTCATATTGCTTCAGAAAGCCTCCGAGCGTGCCTGCAAGGGCTCCCATAGCCGTAAAAACAGCAGTAAAGCCGAGCACGAAGCCGACAGCTCCCGTTAAGGTCTTTTTCGTGCTTCTCTCCCCTCCCCCTGCAAAATATGAGAGATATACGGGAAGCATAGGAAGAAGGCAAGGCGAAATAAAAGTAATTATTCCTTCAACAAAGGCTACAAGATATTGCATATTTCCCTCCAACGGCAAGTATTTACATATTTATTTTATCTTTTTTTCTTAAAAAAATCAATAATCACATAATTTTGTTTTTATATTGAAAATTTCAGTCTTATTATATATAATGTTATTAAATAAAATGGAGAGTGATTTATATGGTACGAGCAAAAATTAAAAAGCCCGTTGACAAATCCATTGCAACAAAGGGCTTCGAGAAATTCCTTTTCTATCTTGTGCAGTTTACCTGGGGTCTTCCCGTAAATGCAATAAGCGGTATAATTTACCTGATTCTCAGAAAAAAATACCGCACCGAAAAGTTTATGAATTCCTACATCACCTACATTCCCGGCAATTGGGGCGGACTTTCTCTCGGTCTCTTCATTTTCATTGCCGAGGGCAAGGCTGAGGGATGGACAAACAATACTAAAATTCACGAATACGGCCACACCATTCAGTGTCTACTTTTAGGCCCTCTTTACTGGATTGTTGTAGCGCTTCCCTCTGCTATCTGGTGCAATTTCTTTGCCGATTACAGAAAGAAGAACAACGTTTCATACTATAAGCTCTACTGCGAAAGCTGGGCAAACAAGTGGGGCGTAAAGTGGTCGGGACTTAAGCAGTTCGGAATAAAGTAAGCTGAAAATGGCAAAAGAAAAGGCTTCAAGAAACAAAACCATAGATATTTCCGTGGACGAGGGAAAAAATTATCTCAGCCGCTGCATCAAGGTAAATAAAGCCGTGGCGGACTTAACGGAAATTACCGATAAAACCATAATCGGGGATACCTTTAAGGTCTGCCCCCGTCTTCCCGAAAAATGCGTTGACCTTATAATTGCAGACCCTCCTTACAATCTCAGAAAAACCTACGGAAATACCACCTTTTCAAAGAAAAAGGCAGAGGAATATGAGGATTTTACGAGAAAATGGCTGTCTGCCGTAAAGCCCCTTTTGAAAGACAGCGCTTCAATTTACGTGTGCTGTGACTGGGAATCAAGTCTTATAATCGGAAGAGTGCTGGGTGAATTTTTCACAGTAAGAAACCGCATCACCTGGCAGAGAGAAAAGGGCAGAGGCGCAAGAGCAAACTGGAAAAACGGTATGGAGGATATATGGTTTGCCACAAATTCAGACAAATACACCTTTAATCTCAATGCAGTAAAGGTCAGGAGAAGGGTTCTTGCACCCTACCGTGTTGACGGAAAACCAAAGGATTGGAAGGACTCCGAGGAAGGCAAATACAGGGATACCTGTCCCTCTAATTTCTGGGACGATATCACGGTGCCCTTCTGGTCAATGCCCGAAAATACGGCACACCCCACACAGAAGCCCGAAAAGCTTGTTGCAAAGCTTATTCTTGCAAGCTCCAATAAGGGAGACACCGTATTTGACCCATTCGCAGGCTCGGGCACAACCCTTGCCGTTGCAAAGAAGCTCGGCCGTCATTATATCGGTATTGAAAAGGAAAAGCAGTATTGCCTCTGGAGTGAATACCGCCTCGAAAAAGCGGAAACTGACAAGGAAATTCAGGGACTTAAAAACGGCGTTTTCCTTGAAAGAAACCACCCTAAAAGCAAAAAATCGGATTAAAAAAATCGGTTCAGCGGGATTTTTCCTGCCGAACCGAAATTTTTTATTTATGAGATTGAATCAAACCATTCGTCCTGACTTTCAAGACCGACTGATGCTCGAAGAATCAATCTTGCATCGGAAGCGGTAAGCTTTTTACCGTCCTTATCCGCTTCGACGTTACCTGCATCCGTAAACCACTCTGCGGAGCTGTTCTCGAGCCCCACGGAAGCACGAAGGGTAAGTCTTGCATCTGAGGAGGATACCTCACCGTCGGAATCAAGGTCACCCTTTACAACAACGGTATATTCCGTGCCGTCGGGCATGGTAACTGTCATACCGCTGCCGAGCTTTTCGGTTTCCTTAACCTCTTTTCCGGTCACGTCCCTGACAACGGCACCCTTTACATCCGTAAGGAAGTCTTCAACTGCAGTATCACTCTTTGCTGCAATACCGCTGTCACCAAGAGGCTTTATTTCTCTTTCTGCGTCTTCTTCACCGCCGAAAATGTTGTCAGAGTAATCATACTCCCTTTTTTCTGCCGCAATATAGAATTCAATAAAATCACCGCAGTAGTTACCGGGGTCATCATAAGAATCTCTTGAACATACCAAAATTGATACATAACCTTCGGCGAGTGCCGTAATCTCTCCTGTTGCAGAAACAGCGGCAACCTCGGGATAAAGGCTCTCGTAAGTGATAACTTTGCCTCTTGCAAGCTCACTTTCCACCCACAGGGGCTCGGGAGCATTTATCTCCTCACCGAGAATAAACGTCGGGGCACCCCACGTAAAGGTATAGTCATCCGCATTTCCGGAAAGCCTCTGCGCTGATGAACCGTAAGGCAGAAACAGATACTCTCCGTTATATTCTTTTACGGTGCATCCTGCAAGAATGCCGTTGGCTCTTGTATAATAACCCAAATTTTCACCGTAGTTTATCCATCCGCCGGAGTAGCACTCGTCGTTTATCATCCCGTCTCTGCGCTCGGGATTTTCAAGATAGTGAAAGCCGTCTCCTCCGCCGTAGGGTGCCGCATATCTGTTCTTTGTCATATAAGGAACAGCACCGTTGAGAGCCGAACCGCCCTCGGCAGCAGTTCCGTAAAATTCGGATGCAGGCATACCGTTTTTATAGTGCATAAATCTGCCGTCTGTATAGAAAATGCTGTCTCCGTAATATACGTATTCGCAGTTCATTCCCTCATAATAGGGTGATACACCCTCTATAAAATCGGTAAAGTACCAACGGGATATAAATTCACGGTCAGTTGTTCCGAAAACGTCAAAAAGAGGATCAAAGAGATTCCAGGTGTTATCATAATAAATCATAACCCAGCCGTGGTCGATTTCACGGTTATTGAGACTTATAAAATCTCTCATATCGCCTCTCGTGCCTGCACAGAACACCGCAGGAACACCTGCAAGACGAAGCACCTGAGAAATAAAGAGTCCCAGACCAAGGCAGTTGCCCGTTCTGTAATAAAATACGTCAATGGGAAAATAGTAGGTTCCGCCCGTATAGGATTTATACTGCACATTTCTGTCTGCCCAGCCCACAACTGCCTCTGCCTTTTCCTTATCGGTTTTGCAGTTTTTCGTAAGTATGTCCGCTAATTTCTGCAGAGTCTCCCTGTCCGCTGTGCTTCCGAAGGAAAATTCGAGACCGAGCTCCGGGAATTTTTCAATATAAACTTCGTTAAGATAATCATATGTCGCATCGGTAATCTGAGGCGTCATTGAAATTGCCGGGTTTTCTACAGCAAAGGAGACAACGGGAAATACAGTAAGAAGCATTACTGCCGCCAATATAAAAGATAATACTTTTTTCATTTTTATCTTCCTTTTCAAAAAATCTCTGCATCCGAAAATGGGTGCAGAGACTTTATTATTTACCAGATAACTCTTGATGCGATTTCTTCGGAAATGAGCTTGATGAAATCTGCAACAGCCATAACGCCCTGGTCGCCGTGACCACGCTTTCTTACGGAAACAGTAAAGTCCTCTGCCTCCTTGTCGCCCACAACGAGCATATAGGGAATCTTTTCAAGCTGAGCTTCACGGAGCTTATAACCGAGCTTTTCACTTCTTGTGTCAACATCTACCTTTACGATGCCTGCCTCCTCAAGGGCCTTCTTGACAGCGTAAGCGGCATCCTGATGGCGGTCTGCAATAGGAAGAATACGAACCTGCTCGGGAGCAAGCCATACGGGGAATGCACCGGCATACTTTTCAATAAGAAGAGCAAGAGTTCTTTCGTAGCAGCCGATTGACGTTCTGTGAATGATATAAGGATTCTTCTTTGTGCCGTCAGCCGCAACATATTCCATACCGAATTTTTCTGCAAGCATCTGGTCAATCTGAATCGTAATAAGGGTATCTTCCTTGCCGTGAACGTTCTTTATCTGAATGTCAAGCTTGGGGCCGTAGAAGGCAGCCTCACCGATACCGATTTTGTAGTTGATGCCGAGATTATCAAGAATCTCCTTCATTATTCCCTGAGCCTCATCCCACTGCTCGGGAGTGCCGATATATTTTTCCTTATCATCGGGATCCCACTGTGAGAAGCGGTAAGAAACATCCTCATAAAGACCGAGAGTCTGAAGCATAAAGGTTGTAAGCTCAAGACAGCGCTTGAATTCGTCTGCCAGCTGCTCGGGAGTACACATAAGTTGTCCTTCGGAGATTGTGAACTGACGAACACGGATAAGTCCGTGCATTTCACCCGAAGCCTCATTTCTGAAAAGGGTTGAGGTCTCTGCAAGTCTCATAGGAAGGAAGTCGGATCGTAGCCATGTCGTTCTGTGAGCCAAGGAGTTGAGGCCTACTATTGTCTTCCTAAGACCGCTTGGCCTCCGACTTCCTTCGGAGATTGTGAACTGACGAACACGGATAAGTCCGTGCATTTCACCCGAAGCCTCATTTCTGAAAAGAGTTGATGTTTCGGCAAGTCTCATGGGAAGGTCACGGTAGGAGCGGGCACGGTTAAGATATGCCTGATACTGGAAGGGACAGGTCATGGGACGAAGTGCAAATACCTCGTCATCCTTATCCTCATCACCGAGAACAAACATACCGTCCTTATAATGATCCCAATGTCCCGAGATCTTATAAAGGTCACTCTTTGCCATAAGAGGAGTCTTTGTTCTTACCCAGCCTCTTGATCTTTCCTCATCCTCAACGAAGCGCTGAAGAGTCTGGATGATATCGCAGCCCTTGGGAAGAAGAATGGGAAGTCCCTGACCGATATAGTCAACAGTTGTAAATAATTCAAGATCACGGCCAAGCTTGTTGTGATCGCGTCTCTTTGCTTCCTCAAGTGCTTCAAGGTAAGCGTCAAGATCTGCCTGCTTCAGAAATGCAGTACCGTAAATTCTCTGAAGCATCTTGTTCTTTCCATCGCCTCTCCAATATGCACCCGTACAGGATGTAAGCTTAAATGCCTTAACACGGGAGGTATCGGGAATATGAGGACCTGCACAAAGCTCTGTAAATTCGCCCTGCTTATAGAAGCTTATGTTTTCGCCCTTGTCTGCGTGTTCCTTTATAAGTTCAACCTTATAGACTTCACCCTGCTCCTCATAGAATTTAATTGCTTCATCGGGAGTCATCTCAAACTGAGTAAGTTCAAGTCCTTCTTTAACTATCTTCTTCATTTCAGCTTCTATCTTTAAAAGTTCATCTGCTGAAAATGGTTTTTCTATATCAAAATCATAATAAAAACCATTGTCTATAGCAGGACCGATTGCAAGTTTAACAGACGGATACAGACGCTTTACAGCCTGAGCGAGAATATGGGAAGCGGTATGACGGAAAACCTTTTTGCCTTCTTCTTCCTCAAATGTAAGCGGCTTTATCTCTGCATCTTCGGAAACAACAGCCGAAAGTTCACATACATTTCCATTTACTTCTGCAGCAAGAACTGCACGGCTCATAAGACCGGCTGCTTTGATAGCTTCATACGCTGTAACCGGAGCTTCATACTCTGCTTCTGCGCCACCAATAATAATTTTCATTTTTCTATCCTCTTCATTTTTTAAAATTTTAACAAAAAAATAACCCCGACGGCATTTCACTACCGTCGGGGTGCGTAAATCATCGCACGGTTCCACCCGAAACTTTTAACTTGTCAACACAATATTAATTTGAGCCGGCAGGTGGTGTCCGTTCTGTTCCGGTGTCGGCAATTTCACCATAAAGCCGCTCTCTGTGCACCGTACCTCAGTCGGATAAGTCCTCCCGAATAATTAAAGTGATTATATCACCAATATCACTTTTTGTCAAGTGAAATTTTTGCTAATACGTCATCATAACATATATTCCAAAAGCACAGCAAAAATCCGATTTCAGAGTCTTATTATGTCAGTTCCATAAGCAGCTCATAAAGTTCCTCAAGCCTTTTTTCACACGCTTCTCTTCTTGTGTAAAGCTCGGTCAGACGTTCATGATCGTATGCCGCCTCACC
>JAZNAI010000243.1:0-2382 GCA_045586465.1 Acutalibacteraceae bacterium
TCAAGATGATAGGCGAATTCTTCCAGAATCTTTTCAAATAAGAGTTACTGATAAAGTCCGTGACTGAATAACAAAAGCCCTGTGCTTCGAAAGGAGCACAGGGTATTTTTTTTCATAAAAAGGGCACATCCCGTTTTGAGATGTGCCGAAATATTAATTAAGCTGTGTTGTAGCTTCAATTACCGTATCGGGACGGACAGGGCGGATTGACGCCTCAGGAGGAGCTTTGTCTGTTGCGGGGTTGTAGGGAGGGGAAATAATAACTTCATCGGGGTTGTAGCCGGGTGTTGTTTCGCCCTTGCCGGGGATTGTTCCGTCGGGTCTTTCGTATACTGTCGCCATTTCCTTGAATGCAACATTTTCGGAAATGTAAGCTTCAAAGGCTTCTGCCTTTTCAGTTCCGATAAAGAAGCATTTCTGTGTGCTCATAATATTCGTTACAATATAGCCGTCTTTTGTAACACCAAGTGAAATATTTTTATAACCTAAAAGCGGAATATCAACACTTACGCTTATGAGCATCTCTTTGAAGCGGTCATATTCTATGTTTTTAATGCCCGTATCGGAAAGTATCATATTCCACACGATGCTGTCATCAAAATCGGCAAAAACAACGCTTACGTGCTCATTTTTATCATAATCGGTGTAATCCTTATATGCCTTACCGAAGGAAACAGTATTTTTCATATCAATGTCATCAATTAAATCACCAAGGGTCTCGGGGGTATACCACACATTTATATATACATAATATACACTTTCATTGCCGATTTTTACTGCTACGGCACAATCAGTGCTGATATTTTTTACCGAATACACCTTTGCATCTGTGGTGTAGGTCTTATCTTCGTAAATATCATAGCCTGACATTACGGCATCAGACAAAAAGCTTCCTATATTCTCAGCAGCAATTTCCGTGTGCTGTGAAGCATAGGGGATTTCTCCGAGCATCACCTCGGGGAATCTGTCGGATGTGATGCGGTCATCCCATTTTGGGGAAATCATCATTTCTGCTTCAGTTACAATTTCAATTGCAGGTGTTGTCACGATTTCGGGAGAGGGGGTAATTTCCTGAGTATTTTTACCGCCGCCCGATTCATTTCCGGTTGTTGTCTCTGTTGAAACGGGAGGGGGAGTGACAAAATCACTCTGACTTATAACTACGCCTGCAACAACCGCAACTGCAAGGCAGGCAGCAATTCCTGCATAGCGGAAAATTTTTACGGGTCTTTTCTTTATTACTGCCGCTTCTTCAATAAAGCGGTCGTCTGTAAGAGAAATAATTTCCGATATTTTTTCCTTTTTCATATCAATTCCTCCTTTATGAGTTGGGCTTTCAGCTTTTCGCGGATTCTTGAAAGGCGGACCGAAATATAATGGGGATCAAGCCCCGAAAGGGAAGCAATTTCCTTAATGCTGTCCGAGTAAAAATATCTTCTTACGAACAGAATTCTGTCATTTTCGGGAAGGGAAGCAAGGAAGCTGTTCACGGCTTCTGCTATATCCTTTGCTATCAGCTCGTGTTCTGCCGAATCGTCCCTGAAAAGCACGTTTTCAAGCTCCTCCAACGCTTCGTCATAGAAGCTGTTCCTTTTAAGTGCCACGTTTCTATGATATCTTTTTAAGGAGATATTGCGCACTGTCTTAAAAAGATAAGAGCTCAGAGGCGAAGGGCTTTCGGGAGGAATTTTATTCCACAGCACAAGGTAAGCATCGTTTACACATTCCTCTGCATCCTCCTTGCTTTTCAGGATGTTTTCTGCGATTTTAAGGGAAGTTCTTCCGTATTTACGAGAAACTGCGGATATTGCCTTTTCAGAGCGCTCATTGAAAAGGTCAATTATCTTGCTGTCATCCATATTTCCACCATCCTTTCACCTGTTAACTACCTTATTTTAACGGGAAATCTCACATAATTCATCAAATTGTTAAAAGATTGTTGATTTTTTACAAAAGTGTTGACAAAGTCTTGTGAAAGGAATACAATGAGTTGGTTTTTGATTTGACATATAAACATACCCTACGGAGGATTTATATTATGGAAACTTTACTCGCTTTGTCCGTTGCACTTTTTGCAGGACTTATGCTTTCCCGTGTAGCTAAGAAGGTTCAGCTTCCTGCAGTTACGGCTTACCTTGTTGCAGGTATTCTTATCGGCCCCTATCTTCTCGGTGCTCTCGGTATAAAGGGTCTCGGTTTTATCAGTATGGAGGATATTGATTCCTTCGGTATCATTCCCGACGTTGCTCTGGGCTTTATTGCATTTTCCATCGGAAATGAGTCCAGAATGTCACAGTTAAAGCAGATAGGCAAGCAGGCTACCGTTATCGGTATTCTTCAGGCAGTTGCCGCAACGCTTATTGTTGATGCAGCCTTAATCGC
>JAZNAI010000244.1:0-2372 GCA_045586465.1 Acutalibacteraceae bacterium
AATATGGCAGACAAGGCTTTCTGCGATATTTAACTGCATTGTCCGTGAGAGAGGCTTTTCTTACGAAAGATTCAACGCAGGTGAGGAGATAGTCCGTCTGCTTGAAAATGACACATATACGGTGCTTAAGAATAAATTTACCTCACCCTCGTCAGAAAGTGCATCGGCTCATTGGTATATTGCCGATAAGGATGAGGACCCGTTTGAAAAGTATGAGGTAACAGCTACCCTCAACGGACTTGACAAGGTAAATATTCATTTTATCCCCGTAAGAGCTGACGGCATAGCGGTGAGGACCGATTGTCACATTTTTGTTGAGCTTCAATCTATTCAGAGTGCTGCACATGAAAACTCAAGTCTTGCGGCATTTGAAAGAATGTTCAGAAAAGTTTTATCTGAACACGGTATTAATCCGGTAAGCTACAGATATCTTGCCGATAACGCTGTAAGGGCTTACGGTAAGGATGTGGGGGAAGCCGTTACAAGGCTTGAAAATGCCGAGATCAAAAAGGCAGACCCCGACAGACAGATACAATTAAATGAAAGAAAATATATAAAGTAAGGAGTTTTTTAATATGAGTGGAGACGCAGGCGGAGCAATTATAGGACTTGCATTGGCATTGGCGGCAGCCCCCGCATTGATAGCAGGTGCGGCTGTAGTAGGAACGGCTTATGCCGCAATCAAGGTAGGAGGCTTCCTTTTCGATGCTGCAAAGGAGCATCACAAGAACGTTCAGCTGGAGGTAGACAATTGCTCAAGAGACCTTCAGAGAATGTACTCATCCATCAATCAGGCTGTTAAGGATGCCGGCAATCTTCAGTATGAGTACAATATAAAGGTTGCCGAAAGAATGGAGGCAATCTCAAAGGAAATTGAAAAGATCACGTCGGACAGCGTAGATCTCAGCAGCTGGAATGAAAGACTTGAAAACGGCAGACGTGAGCTTGACAAAACTCTTGCCATCAGCACAAGCGAAACTGCAGCTGAAATTACGGCAGACTTTAAGAAGACAGCAAAGAAAAGCATTGCCGTAATTGAAAACGAGCAGAAGCTCAGGGCAGATATTCTTGATTTCAAGAGCAGTAAGGCTGACGATATAGCAAAGGCTAAGGCAGTTGCAACTATCAGCCTCGATGATGCAAGGGCTACGGTGAAGCTTCTCGGAAATCTCAGCAAGGCTTCTCCCGATAAAGAGCTTGCAATGAAGGCTGATATTCTTGCAGCTAATCTTGATAAGGTTGAGGAATCTTTCAATAACGGTTTATATGAGGCATCTCTTGCAGGTGCAAACAGTATCGTGACCGAGGGCGCTCTTATTGCGGCTGATTTTGCTGCCGTTGACCTTGAGCGTAAGCAGGCGATCCTCGAGTACCAAACGAAAATTGTTTCTCTTATTTCCGAGCTTGAAAGCCGTAAGGAGCTGACTGTTACTCTTGAGTGCGGTGACGAGGAGACTGTTGATTTGGCGGATTTCAGCCAGGGAATGTATGATAAGGCAATGAATGATCTTAATGCGAAGCTCAGACAGTCCGAAAAGGATTGGGATAACGTGAGCCTTGAGAAGGTCAGAGCAGAGCTTGCGGTATGCGACCTTATTTCAACTGCCGACGGCGATGTTACCGTTGCTCAGATCATTGACGTTGCCACCGAAAAGATGCAGTCTTATTATCAGAAGCTTGCGGCACTTGACATTGTAAGCGAATATATGGAATCTCAGGGCTTTTCCCTTGACTGGGCACAGCCCGTAGGCAATGACATTACACAGAAGCTTGTAATAGGATTTACCAACAGTGTTACAAAGAATACCATTTCCGTTTCAATTGATACCGAGGGTAAGATTGACGATATGTGTAATTACGTTATGGACCTTGCCTATTTCTACAATAATGACCGTCCCGTTACAGAGCAGGAAAAGGCAAAGATCAGAGACGGTCTTAACAAGGCACTCAGTGAAAAGGGACTCAGAGGAATGCTCGGCTGTACGGGAAGCTACGATGCTCCTTCACAGAAGACGCAGCTTTTGGATGCGGAAAAGGTTAGCCGTACCGCTCCCGTGAATATTTACAGAAAGTAAGGAGATTTATATGGCGAGAGTTACTTTTATAGATAAGAATTTATCTATGGCGAAAACGCATCTTATTTACGGTAACATTCTTGATGAATTCTGCTCTCCCGATCTGAAAATCAGAGATATAGATGAATATCTTGTGAAGTTCCTCAGGGAAAGAGGCTATAAGCATATTGTTTTTTACGGTTCTGCAGGAAACAAGGGTGAGTATACCGTAGACTATACGAGCGCAAGATATTTTTATTCCGGTGAAAACAGTAACTGTGCCTTACCGTCTTTTGATATTTCCGAGAATGAAGATAA
>JAZNAI010000245.1:0-7428 GCA_045586465.1 Acutalibacteraceae bacterium
TACTTAATCTCACCGCCAAGAATGTTATTGAAAATAACACCTACGGGGTCAGTCCATACACCCTGAGAGTCAATACCTGTGTGGATATGTGTGCAGGAAACGTTGATGCTTACAATGTTGTTCTGAGCAGCAACATCCTTAAGAGCTTCACGGATAAGTCTTACGTCAGCATTTGCAAATCCCATTGCGTCGAGAGCAGTGAAAACTACCTTGCCTCTGCCTGAGCCGTCGTCCATAACAATAGCTCTTGCCATAAGGTCTTCGTAGTTGCCCTCATTGTCCTTATACATTTCGTTACCGAAAACATAGGGAAGGTAAGCACCCTTTGCATAAGACTTCTCGCCGAAATCTGCGGGAAGCACGGAAGCTTTGCCGTAACCGAGGCTCCATACACCGTTTGCGGCAGGCTCGTCAATGAACTCGTCCATACCTGCATAGAAGCCTTCATATTCATCAAGATTGAATTCTTCGTAATCAAGCACAGCGGAAGAGCCGGGAATTAAGATATTGAGAATTCCGCCTAAAAGGTCATTGATGAAGAAATTGCTGAGTGCATTAAGCACCTTTGCAAACATAATCTTTACGTTAAGCATACTGTCAACGGGAGCTTCCTCGTTAGCTTCTGCTACATATTCAACAACTGAATCGTAATTTACTTCCGCATCTGTACCTGCTGCGAATGCTGTCATAGGAGCTACGAGACAAAAGCACAGAACAAGTGCAATAGCTTTAGCTAAAAACTTTTTCATTATTTTTTCCTCCATATATAAGGTAAAGAGTATATTAACACAAAATTAATAATTTTTCAACTGTTTTCAGAACTTTTTCTCAAGAGCCTTTACTACTTCGTTTGCAATAAGCTCGTGACCTGCAGCTGTGGGATGCACACCGTCAGAGAGCCAGTAGGAGGCTTCTGCCTTCTTTTCTGCCTCGTCGAACTTGTCCTGTAAGGGAATAAATGTAAGACCGAATTTTTCTGCTACTGCCTTTGCGCTTTCGGCACGCATTTCGGTTTCTCTTCTGAAAACGCCCCATTTTTTCGCTGTGGCAGATGCTTTGAGCACAAAGGGCTCGAGAATGAAAATTTCCGTCTCGGGAAGCACGGCCTTTATTTCTTCTATGAGATTACAGTAAACTCGGAAGTACTTGGCATTATCAACGCCGTTTCTTTCATTAAGCTCGTGCCATACATCGTTTATTCCGATAAGAATTGTAAGATAATCGGGCTTGCGGCTTATAATATCACGCTTTATTCTTGCATAAAGGTCAACAATTCTGTCGCCTGAAACACCCTCGTTTATAAAAGCATATTCACCGGGATATTTAAGCCCCAGCTCCGCAGCAACAAGAGTGGGATATCCGATACCTCTTTCGTTATCGTTATCTCTGTTTCTGCCGGCATCAGTTATGGAGTCGCCCTGAAAAACTATAGTCTTCATAATTAACCTCCTTATCTGAGAATCTTTTCACCGTCAAATACTATAACACCGTTGCCGCTGCCGCCCTTGTTACCTGCCTTGAGCCACTCGGCATAAGCCTTTCTTAAGGAGGTGTCCGTGGGAAGCTGATCGGCAGGAAGGTCCGAATACTTGTCGAAAATTCTCCAGGCATCGTGGAATTCCTCGGCTTCCGACCAGGAAATAATTTCAAAGTCACTCATAAACTTGAGAATATTGGACTTTTCGGGTAAAAACTCCTTATGTCTGGGATAAAGAAGCCAGCTGCCGCAACAGAAATACATAATTCCGTCGGGGAAAAGGTGCTTGTAATGTTCATAAGCCTTCTTATAAGCATCAAGTCTTACTTCGTCAGTAAGGGGCACACCGGAAGAGGGAATGTGGAAGCCTATCATCGGCTGACCTTTAGTAAGGCGGTAACCTGCCTTTGTAACAAAATCAAAATCGTTGCCGTAGTCTGTTTCTTCAAACTGGAATCTGCCGTAAGCAAATCTTTCAAGCTTGAAAAAGCCGTTATACCAGCCTGCAACGAAGGTGCCGGGCACCTCCTCGCATTTGATGCACTCAATAAGCTTACAGCGCATATCTGCCATTGTATCCCAATATGTTTCCTCGGGAATACCCTTCTCCTTATATCTTTCGTAAACAATGGGAGTGCAAAGAAGAAGGAAAATGAAATCGAGTGTGCATTCATTTTCGTTGTATTCCTTTGAAAGCTCAATAACACCGTTAAGGTATTCCTGCATATTGTCAGCCCAGGGGTACATATAGCCCTCAACAAGCTTGTCCATCTTGTCGCCGAATTCCTTTTCCTCGTCGAGCCTCTTAAGAACTCTTGTAAAGGTCTCAATAGCCTCGGGGGGATAGTCATATCTGTTCATAAAATCTGCAATAAATTCTGTATAGTGCAGCATTAAAAACACCTCTTTTTAGTTATCATATATAGTATATAATAACAAAGCCTCTGAAAAAATGCAACATATAACAGAAAATACCTTTACCATAATAAAAATATGTGATAAAGTATAAATGAAAGAAAAATCATAATTTAGCAGCGGAGATGTGAGTACGGTAGGGGCGGGGTTGCCCCGCCCGTTACATAACTTTTGTAACTTTCGTTTGCAAAAAATAACAACCCTCGGAAACGGGAGGGGAGACCCCTCCCCTACGATACATACGGCAAATTATCCGTTAAATTATGATTTATAAGTGAGGTTAGTATTATGAAAACACGTGACTATTTTATAAGTGAAAACGGATTTGCGGATTCAATGAGAAATACCGTTGAGCCTTATCTCAGGGGTATTGCCGAGGACGGATTTTTTGAAGCAGACGACGGCAAAAAAATACATTACGTGTATTACAAAGCGGAAAATGCCGTCGGAAATATTGTCATTGCCCACGGCTTTACGGAATCTGCGGAAAAATTCCTTGAAATGTGCTGGTACTTCAACAAAATGAATCTCAATGTATTCATTGTTGACCACAGAGGACACGGACTTTCCCACCGCCACAACACCGACAAGGAGGTAGTACACATAAAGTACTTCGATCAGTACGTGGACGACCTGCAGACGCTTGTGGAAAAGGTGGTATTGAAAAATGCTCCCTCACTTCCACTTTATCTTTATTCACATTCAATGGGCGGTGCCGTATCCGTTCAGCATCTGCAGAAATATCCCGGAGTGTTCAGTAAGGCAATTCTTTCTGCCCCGATGATTCAGGCAAAAACTGCAGGTCTTCCCCCTGCAGTTGCAAAGGCAGTAACGGGTATTTTTATAAAGCTCGGAAAAGAATCGGAAAAGGTTATAGGCTACGGCGGCTTCAATCCCGAGAGAACATACGAGGACAGCCACGACACAAGCAAGGAAAGATTCGACTATTATCATAAGAAAAAGATTGAAAATGAGGACATCCGTACAGCAGCTCCCTCTTACCGTTGGGTAAACGAGGCTGTGAAGGTAACCGCAAAAAATCTTGACCCCGAGAGAAACAAAAAAATAACCGCAAAAATACTTCTCTGCCAGCCCGAAGAGGACTCCACCGTATATATGGAGGCTGAGGATGAATTTATAAAGCTTGTGAAGGACGGCAGACTCGTTAAATTCCGTGACTGCAAGCACGAAATCTACAACAGCATTGACTCCACCGTAAAGGAATATCTCGACACCATAGAAAACTTCCTTTTTAAGGAATAAATTACAAATTCTTTAAGAAAACCTTAACCTACTTGTGTTAAGGTTTTTTTATTGCTACAATAAAGCCAAGAGAAAGGAGGAATTTTCCTTGATTGAAATTAAAAACCTTGTTAAATGCTACGGAAAATATACGGCACTTGACCGCTTAAGTTTCAAGGTGCCCGAGGGTACCGTTTACGGACTTATAGGTTATAACGGTGCCGGAAAAACAACTCTTCTGAAAACTGTTGCAGGTGTATATAAAGCTGACAGCGGTGAGGTGCTCTTTGACGGCGAGAATATTTACGATAATGCCCGTCAGAAATCACGTCTTTTTTATGTACCCGACGACATATATTTCAAGGCCTATGCCAGTATGAACAAGATGGCAGCCTTCTATAACGGCTATTACAGCAATTTCAGCTACGATACCTTC
This sequence comes from Acutalibacteraceae bacterium, assembly GCA_045586465.1. GTDB lineage: Bacteria > Bacillota > Clostridia > Oscillospirales > Acutalibacteraceae > RUG806. Next base: position 4,071 of record JAZNAI010000245.1, read on the forward strand.
AGAAGGCTTACGGATGTTTTCGGTCTTGACCCGAAAAAGAATCTTAACGGCTTTTCAAAGGGTATGCAAAGACAGGCAGAGCTTGTTCTTGCAATGGCAACAAATCCCGATTTTCTGCTTCTGGACGAATCCTTTGACGGACTTGATCCTCAGAAAAGACAGATTATAAAGAATCTTGTAACGGAATATGCAAAGGACAGAGGTGCACACGTTATTATTTCCTCCCATAATCTTCACGACCTCGGTGATATGTGCGACCGCTTCGGACTTATTAACGGCAAAAGATTAGTGCTTGACCACGATATGTCGGACCTTGGTGACGACTTTACCAAGTACCGTATGGCGTTCGCCGAGGGAAATGACAAATCCGAAGAGGATTTCTGTATGGTTCCTTTAAGCAAATTCAGCAAGGACGGAAGACTTATTACTATTACGGTCAAGGGTGAAAGAGAAAAGGCGGAAGCACTCATAAAAGCTATGGGTCCCGTTTATCTCGAGCAGTTCCCCATGACTATGGAAGAAATATTCCTTGAAGAAGTGGAGGGTGTGGATTATGATTTTTCGCAAATCTTTAAGTAAGAAAAAGGGCGCGGCATATTCATTTTTCAGCGGTCTTTCCGCAGGCTTTGTTCCTGCCGTGCTGATTCTCATTGTTCAGACCTTTTTAACGGCAATTCTTCCCCTTCTTGCGTTTATTGAAAACGATTTCGGCAGTACAGACAGAGGCGAAATAATTCTTTCAAAGGAAAAATACAAGTTCCTCGTCTTCGGTCTCAGCGATTCTTATGAGCTTTATATGGTTTTCGGCATACTGGGAATTCTTTCAATTCTTATTGCGGTAAGACTTTTCAGCTTCATATGCGACAAGAAGACAGTAAACGTTTTCTATAGTCTTGGCATTAAAAGAAGCACTCTTTTTATGTCGAAATACCTGGCAGGTGCGGTGCTTTTAATCGCTGCCACAATTATCCCCGTAATTCTTTCTTATATAGTAAACCTTATATTCCTCGGCGGCTCCTGGCAGCTGTCCCTTGTGCTGTTACATTTATACTGCGGACTTTCGGTGTTTGTACTGGTCTGCTTCTCGGCTGCAGCCGTTGTATTTTCAAGTGTAGGCACAGTTTCCGAGGCAATCGTTTACTCTGCGGCACTTCTTTTTGCCCCCACAATCATAATTTTCCTGACAGAGCAGATTATCGGTGCCTTCCTTCCCTCCTCTACAATCAATGACAGCATAATAGTTTTCGGTTCATTAAGACGCTATTATTACGAGAACACGGCGGCATCTCTTCTTGAAAGAACCTCCGACTACAATCCCCTGCTGTTCTTCGTAAAGGAGCTTTCCGCATTTTCAAGAGGCTACCTTGAAAAGGGTGAATTACAGTTAAGCATCAACGGAGAGCCTGCCGACTGGTATTTCCCCAAAATCTTCATCCACTTCCCCTGGTTTATAATCGCTCTGGGTCTCGGAGTGCTCGGCTCCCTTCTTTTCAGAAGAATAAAGGCTGAAAACTGCGGCTTCCTTAACACAAACAAGATTTTAAGCAACCTTACAATATTTGAATTATGTCTTGTAGGCTCATCTGTTCTTCTGAGCGAAATTGAGTGGCAGGAAACCTGGGTTGTAATAGCAGCCGGCGTGGCGGCAGCATTTGCACTTTACCTTATTGCAGAAATCTTCTTAAAGCGCAATTTCCTTAAAATTCTCAAGTCCCTTTATAAATTCGTTGCACACGTAGGTGTTATTGCAATAATTTACGGCATATGCGCTACGGGACTTTTCGGCTACGGTAACTACATCCCCGACAGAAGTAAAATTCAGTCCGCTTCTGTTTATGCTCCCATCTCCCACTCACAGATAAGCACAATCGCCGCTGACACAAACTGGAATCAGGAATGGTTTATCCGTGTTTACGAGCCCTACTGCTATAACCTGCTTCCCGAAATGACCGATAGTGCCGATATCGACAAGGTCGTTGCAATCAATAAGCTTGCGGTTGACACAGAAAAGGATGACGGCTTTAACAGCAATATCATCATCCGCTACAAGCTTAAAAACGGCAAGACCACAGAAAGAAAGCATACCCTTACAAGCCGCCAGGAAATGCAGTCTCTTTTAGAGCTTGTTGACACAAAGGCTTACAGCGATGAGCTTTATAAGCTCTTCTACAAGGGCATCACCGAAGAGGACGTAAAAAAAGAGCAGAGCCTCTACGGTTGGGTAGATCCCAATTATCTTATGCAGCTTGCCTTCACCTATAAATATTCCGAGGTATCCGTAAAAACAGACTCTCTTATGGAAGAGAAGATACTGAAGCTCACCGAGGAGCAGTGGAACACCCTCAGGGATGCTGTTTATAAGGATATAACAACTCAGAGTCTTGAGGATTATTTCTTCGGCAGTAAAAAGCAGCTTGGCGTGCTGAGCTTCAGCATAAACGGTAATGCTCACACACTTACGGGCGAAAACATGAACGTCATTTATGACGAGGAAGCTACGGCTCCTGGCATCCCCGACGTTTCAGTACCGGAGGAGGATATTTCTCTTCCCGACGATATGCCCGAGGAGCTGTTCCCCGAAGAGGAATTCTTCCCCGAGGAAGAGTCAAAGTACGAATACACGGCATTTATTCAGTATCAGGAGCTTGGCGGCTTCAGAAGTGACACCACCTATGACGTTGTTATAAGTGAGGATATGGTAAACACCCTTTCAGCTCTTAATTCTATGGGATTTGCTGATTGCTTCAAGGGTGAGCTTACCGTTGAAGCAGTATCCTTCCGTGAATACGATACCTCTGAAATATTCTCATACTACTACAGAGGTGACGAGAGAACCTATATTTACGATTTCTTTGCCTATACCGTTGACAGAATGGAGTTCTGGGGTATGGAAAATGAAAAGAATCCCGAGGAGATAGTATCTGAAAACAAGATAACCGATAAGGCAAAATTACAGGAGCTGGACTCCCTTATGAAGCTTCACGAATATTCCTTTGACGACGGTTATTTCTGCCTTGTGAAATACTCCGACGGCAATTACACCGTAAAATATCTTAGCCGTGAGGATGCACCCGATTACGTAAACAATTTCAATTACACGATGAACGGTGAAGAAATTTATTACTATTAAAACCTCCCACATTGAGGCACACTCCGTAAAGAAGTGTGCCTCAGTTATATTCGCTTTCGGCGAGTTATATTGCTTCGCAGTTATATTATGCTTCGCATAGTTATATTGTCCTACGGACAGTTTATTTTTTGAAAAAACAGAAATGCCCCCTGAACGGGAGAATTAAATCGTAGGGGAGGGGTCTCTGTCAAGGGGGACATGGTTTACAGATTGTCCGAGCACATGGTT
>JAZNAI010000246.1:0-2589 GCA_045586465.1 Acutalibacteraceae bacterium
GTCAATAAACTGCACAAGCTCGTCATTTTTTATTGTGGGAATATCTGATGCGGTATCACAAAGAAATGCGTATCTGGGAAGTGCACCTGCTTCATCGGTATCACCGTAGAAGCTGTAGCCGTTAAAGGAAATTCCGTATTCCTGCTGAACCTTATTGGCAACGAAATCGAGCATCTGGGTTGTGGTCTTTTCGTTTACAACATTAAGGCCCATATTAGAACGGTAAAGGAATTCAATCTTAGGTGTCTTATTGTGCATACCCGTCACTCTGACTATATCAAGAATACGGTATCTGTAAAGTCCCGAGAAATTTGTTACGATTATTTCATATTCCTTTCCGATCTCCAGCTCATTCATCAGAAGAGGACGTGTCCCCTCGGGAGCATCAACGGGCAGGAATTCGTAGATAATACTTCTGGGAAGCAGAACATAATCGTTGGCATTAAGCGTTACGGGCATTGCCATATATCCCTCTGATGCGGCATATCCCATATTATGCATAGGCATATCACCGATATAGCGGTGAAGCTTTTCAACGTAAATTGAAAGGGTTGAGCTTATCATTCCGTAGCCCCAGCAAACCTTTGGCCATATTCTTTTTGCAATGGGAATTTCCGTATCAAAGCCCTTTTCGAATTCTGCACGAAGCTCTGCGGCTCTTTTGGGGTCAGGCTTTAATTTCTCATATTTTTTACGAAGAGATTCGGGACATCTGACAGAGGGGTCAATTGTTCCCTTTTCTATATCATTACAAATCATTTCCCAGTTTGCCTCGAGATATTCGAACATCGTAAGCATGAGGGTAATTACCATTGAGCCGAGATATGTTACCTTTCTGTTCACAAGTGCAAATCTGAGCTGGAAATATGACATATCAGTATTCTCTTCATCCTCGGGAAAGAGAATATCAAGAGGAGTTGTAGAGAAAAACGGAATAAGAGGTAAAAGATATGTAAAGGGAATCTGCCCGGCACCGTTACAGCGCATACCGTTTTTGAGAGGATGTCCGTTAAGCGAAAGAAGAAGCGGTCCCATCTGTGCCGGAAGAGATTTATAAATTCCCTTTTCCCTGAAATAATTTGCGGCACAAGCAGGTGTTGCGGCAAAACCCATAGATTGCATATTAAAAAGATCTCTTGCCGTCTTGGGCTGCAATTTCGGAATACCTACACTGCCCGAGGAGGAACAGTATCTTATTATTTTGCTTCCGGTAATAATATTTTCCTCGTTATTATCTATCATACGGTTTATAAGAGGCAGATAATCCTCAAAGGTGGAAAGCGGAACCTTGTCCTGATAATCCTTTAAGGTACGGATTTCGGAAAAGCCGTACTTTTTACCAAGCTCACAGTCCTTATTTCTTTTCATAATAGCCTCAAGTGTTTTCTGCTGAGTTTCCATGGGCACCGATGTAAAATGGTTAAAACCCTTGAAAACAATGTTTCCGAGAAAAACACCGATATTAGAAACTGCCATAAAATCGCTCCTAAAATGTATTACCTTTTTATGTTAGCATAGATTTATTAACCTTGCAATTATCTGTTTGTAAAATTGTGTAAATATGAAAATATATCAGCGATGCTCACCGATATGCTTTTCCATCCATATCATATCGTACCATCTGCCGAACTTATAGGCACATTTATGAAATCTGCCGACAAGCGTATAACCCATATGAGAATGAAATTCCATACTGTTTCTGTTGAGATATTCGTCGTCGGGCTCCGTAAATGCTATACAGGCATTTGCATTGGTAAAGCCTCTTTCGGTAAGCTCATTTTCAAGGGCCGTGAGAAGAATTCTGCCGTATCCTTTTTTCTGCAAGCCCTTTTTCAAATAAATTGTGGTTTCCACAGAATATCTGTAGGCTTCACGGGGCTTAAAAGGCGCCGCATACGCATAACCCAGAAGCTCACCGTCTTTTTCCAGAACAAGGTAAGGATATTTCTTTAGTGTTGTCTCTATCCGCTGTCTGAATTCTTCGCAGGACGGCACTTCATATTCATAAGAAATTGCCGTATTTGTCACATAATAAGAATAAATCTCAAGAAGCTTTTCAGCATCATCTGCAAAGGCACTTCTGATTACTGTATTTTCCAAAATTATTTTCTCCGTTTATCTTAATTAAAGGGCATATATTCTTCAAAAAGAAGCTTCTTTGTTTCATAAAGGTCGGGCACAAGAACCGCCATACCTCTTATGCTTGCATCCTTATAAGTGCCTTCAGCAGGAATGCTGTGGGTGGAAATTTTAAGGGATGCGAGAGCAGGTGCATACTTAATTGCAATACGCATAATCTGTGAATTTGACATATCCGTAGAAAGATAAGGAAGGACAACGTCAACAAGCTTCAGAAGATCAGAAACGCTTGATTTTTTAACCTTATTGAATACTGCCGTTACAATATTTCTCTGTCTGTTGGTACGGCCGAAGTCACTGTCAAGCTTTCTTATTCTGGCATACATAAGTGCGTGAGGTCCGTCAAGATGGCTGACCCCCTCGTGTGCACCGTCTCCGATAATTTTTGCTTCCGCAGCAGTAAGCTCAATATCAACACCGCCGAGAATATCTATAACATCCTCAAAGCCT